>NZ_RJUL01000010.1:64527-164213 GCF_003751625.1 Gallaecimonas pentaromativorans | reverse complement strand
GATCCGAACGACCCAATCGTGGTCAACGTGACCATGGTGGTGACCGACAACGAAGGCGATCCGGCCCAAGATACCTTCAGTGTCACCTTCTTGGATGATGGCCCCGCCGTGGACATGGACAGCTTCTCCGTGGATAACCAGGCCGGCCTTTATACAGGTACCTGGACAGTGGACAGCGGCATAGATGGCTTCAGCAGTGACCCGCTCCACCTGCTCAATTCCGCTCAGGGGATCAACGTCAACCTGCTGAGCGACCTGGGGGATAATGCCGATGTCAGCCGGGTGGATATCTACAATGGCAGCGACTATGTCGGCGAGCAGCTGACCGTTCAATACGACGGCCAAACCTTCTTCACCTTGCTGATGAAGGCTGATGGCACTTACGAATTCAATCTGGTTACACCCAATCCCAGCAGTACCGAGCAGGTCACCTTCAACCAAAACATCGGTGCTCACCGCGCCGTGTTGTGGGCCGAAGAAATTCTGCTTAAAAGCTCTCCGACCGCAACCTTGGATACCGACATCCGCTTTACTTCGGAATCCGGGTTTATCAACACCAGTACCGTTGGCTTGGGGGTGGGAAGCAACTGGCTTGACCCAGGGGAGAGCTTGACAGCGAGCTTCTTTAACGGGGACGGCGATTCCGACGCTACCAGCCATTCGACAGTGCAAAAAGCGGTGGATGAGGTGAGCCTGACCTTTAAGGTCAACGGTAGCTCCGCCACCTTGAGCTTTGAACTGCTGGATGCCAATGGCAACGTGCTGGCGACAGTCAGCCATGTCAGCGTATCGGACAGCGGTATTGTGACCATCAATGCCGCTGATGTGGGGATCAGCGACTTCTACGGTGTGAATGTCATCCACGAAAGTGGCAGCGATGTTCGGCTGCTGGGCATGAGTACATCGGTCGAAATATTGCCAGATAGCCAGACCTTGAACTTTGACGTTGAAGTGGTTGATGGTGATGGCGACAGCACCCACAGCCCGTTCAACGTGACCATCGACGCTGGGGCTACGCCAGACAGCATCATTATTGTTGGCGACAACAGCTCCGATAATAACGGCAGCTCCACCCCCTTTGTCATCGGCTCGGGCTCTGGGCAGGTAACTGGTGGCGACGGTAATGACATTCTGGTTGGCGATGTCGGCGGCACTTCCATCATTACCGTGCCGGGGGCCAACTACAACATCACCCTGCTGGTGGATACCTCTGGCAGCATGAATGACCAGTCCGGCAGTAACATGAGCCGGATGGCTTTGGCGAAAAACGCCCTGGCCAACCTGGCCCATGAGTTGGAAGGCCATTCCGGCACCGTGAATGTGCGCCTCATCCCCTTCTCTTCGACTTTGGGCACCGCCACTACCGTCATGGGTCTTAACAGCAGCAATGTGCAGTTGTTGCTCAATGCCATCGACAACCTTCACGCCAATGGCTCTACCAACTATGAGGCGGCGTTCAACGACGCCGTCTCCTGGTTCAACAGCGTCACCGGCGGACAAAGCAGCGGAGAGGACTTCATCAACCTGTCGTTCTTCCTGACTGACGGCAACCCCACCGCCTATGGTAATAACCAGGGGCCCGGCGACAGGACCGACTATGAAGTGATGGATCACTCCGTCAATGCCGTCTCTTCCATGCTCAATGGCAATGGTGCAAACCCTATTATCTTCAACGCCATTGGTATCGGTGACGGTGTCAACAGCGACTATCTGCGGTTCTTCGACAATACCGACACCACCGGCCAGGACACTATCCACTTCGGCTGGGGCAACAATGCCAGGGAGGTAACCGGAACCGTTGGGGAGCCTACCATCATCAACACCGCCGAAGATCTCGATGCCGCCTTGCAAGACGGCTTTGACCAAGCCAACCCCAATGCCGTGGGCAGCGACACTCTGATTGGCGGTGAGGGGAACGACATCATTTTCGGTGACGTACTCAATACCGATTTTCTGTCCTGGAACGGCCACGATGCCGGTAGCCATGACGGGCAGGGCCTGCAAGCCTTGGTGGACTACCTGCAAAGCGTTAACGGCAGCGCACCAACTGACGAGCAGCTGCGTGACTTTATCCGCTACAACGCCTCAGCTCTGAACGCTGCCGGTGACGAGCGGGGAGGGGATGACGTTATCCAAGGCGGCGCCGGTAACGATCTTATCTTCGGCCAAGGTGGGGATGACCAAATCTCCGGTGGCCAGGGTAATGACCTGATGTTCGGCGGCACCGGTGCTGACCGTTTCAGCTGGCACGCCGGTGAGCAGGGCATTGACCATATCGGGGACTTCGGTGTCGGCGAAGACGCTCTTGATCTGTCACAGCTACTGCTGGGTGAAGAGAGCGGTCAGCTCGACAATTACCTGAGTTTCACACTGGTTGATGGCAGTACCCATATCAGCATCAATGCCGACGGCGTCGGTGCTGATGTAGACCAAACCATCGTGCTCGACGGAGTGGACCTGACTGCGCTGGGCAGTAACAACAGCGAGATAATTCAGGCCCTGCTGGGCAGTGGCTCACTGATTGTCGATACCACATCTTCTTCCAGTTCGGCCGTATTGGTACCCGAGGCAACTCCCGGTGATACCGACGATCAATTGCACGTTTACATGTAACGGAGCTGGGTATGGGTGTTCATGCTCCACAGTGGAAAGTCTCGCAAGCGCAGCACGTCGATGCTTTGTTGGATGCGTTGCAATGGTTGTTGGCTAAAGAAGGCCGGGCCTTATCGGGCCAGGCCTTGTTGGCCGGGCTACCGCTAGAGCAAGGTTGCCTGACCACCGACAGCTTTCCTCGGGCCGCTGCCCGGGGCGGTTTTGATAGCCAGTTGCTGAGCCTGGGCATTGACGATTTGGCTCAGGTATCAACACCGGTATTGCTGCTGCTAAACGACAAAGAGTGCGTTGTTATCAATGAACTCAAGGGGGACACCGCCACTTGGATGCGTTTCCCCCAGCGCCAGGCCACCACCGCCCCGCTACAAGAGCTCAAAGCAAACTACATGGGCTACTGCTTTACCTTGCATGCCCTTGATGAGCCGCAGCAGGACCAGCACAAACCTCACGCCGATAAAAAGCTGTTCTGGCGGACCCTCTGGCAGCGCCGTGGCTTGTATCGTGATGCGTTGCTGGCCTCATGCCTGATTAACTTCTTTGCCCTCGTGGTGCCGCTGTTCATCATGAACGTCTACGACAAAGTGGTGCCCAACCTCGCCTTTGATTCGCTGTGGGTGTTGGCGGCCGGAGCCTTGCTGGCATTCACTTTTGACTGTTCGCTTCGCCTCATTCGTTCCAAACTGCTCGATTTAGCTGGCCGTCAGGCAGAGCAGCAACTGTCGCAAGTGTTGATGGAGCGCAGCCTCGGCATGCCCCTTGCCAACAAGGCCAGCAGTCTTGGCCAGGCCATGCGGCGCTTTCAAGACTTTGATTATCTGAGGGAGTTTATTTCCTCGTCGACCATCGCCCTGGTTGCCGACCTGCCTTTTGCCCTGCTGTTTCTCTTGGTGATCGGTTTTATCGGCGGCGAACTGGTGGTTGTGCCTTTGGTGGCGGCACTGTCCCTCATTCTGGGGGCTTTGGTGCTGGCCAGGAGCCTGCATAAAACGGTGGCGCTCAATGCCCAGATCGCTGGCCTTCGCCAGACACAGCTGGCTGAGATGTTGGCCATGCCGGAATACATCAAGGCCTGCGGGGCAGAGCACCGTTGCCAGCACGGCTGGGAGCAGTTGGTGGCCGCCCAGTCCCAGGTGCAAAACCGGATGCGCGACCTACAACAAAGGCTCGCCACCATCTCCAACCTGATGGTGCAGCTGACCATGGTCGGTGTGGTAGTACTGGGGGTTTGGAACCTGTCAGGCGGTAACAGTAGCTTGGGGGCTATCGTCGCGGTGGTCATGCTGTCGAGCCGTACCATCGGCCCCTTCGCCCAGATAGCCAACCTGATTGGCCGTTATCAACAGGCGAAAGTGGGCATGAAAGCGTTGTCCGATTCCTTGGAAGAGCCAGACGAGTTTGCTGAGGCATCCGAGACCTTAAGAAGGCCGGTGGGGCGCGGCGCCTTTCATTTTGATTCGGTGTCCTTTTGCTATCCGCAAAGCAATCTGCCAGCTATCGATAACCTCAGCCTTACGGTTCGCCCCGGCGAACGTATCGGCATCATCGGCCGTACCGGTTGTGGCAAAACCACCCTGGCTAGGTTGCTTCTGGGGCTTTATAAACCCGATAAAGGGCACCTGCTGGTCGACGGAGTGGATATCCGCCAACGCCACCCCATGGATCTGCGCCGCGGTATCGGTTATCTCGCCCAAGATGCCCGGCTGGTAGCTGGCACCATTCGCGACAACATCATTTTTGGGTTAGGCCCCGTGCCTGAAGGGCAAATTCTGGATGCGGCAGAGCAGGCCGGGCTCAACGCTTTTACCGATATTGACGAAAGCGGCCTTTCCCGCAAGGTGGGGGAAGGTGGTGCCCAGCTCTCCCTTGGCCAGCGCCATCTGGTGGCGCTGGCTCGGGCGCTGGTGCTCAAACCCAAGGTGCTTATTCTTGATGAGCCTACCGCCAGTCTTGACCCCGCCACCGAACATCAGGTGATGGAAAAGCTGGCCGCCATCGGCAGAGACTGCACCTTGCTGCTGGTCACCCACAAGCAAAGCATGCTGCAACTGGTAGACCGTCTGGTGGTACTGGACCACGGCCATCTGGTGGTGGACGGCCCCAAAGAAAAGGTCCTTGCCTGGCTTAAGGAACAAGGGGGCCGCCATGAATAGCTGGTCACTGGACTATCACAGCCAATTGATGAAAACCCAGCTGCGCTATCACCGGGTACTGCTGTGGATACTGGCGCTGCTGATGCTGTGCTTTTTGCTCTGGGCTACCTTTTCCAAGCTCGATGAAGTGACCAGAGGACAAGGCAAGATCATCCCATCTCAGCAGCTGCAAGTGGTGCAGAGTGTTGATGGCGGTGTGGTGGAAGCCATTTACGTGCAAGAGGGGCAGGTGGTGAACGCTGGCCAGCCGCTGCTGCGCATCAACGACGTCCGCTTCCAGTCCGATTACCGACAAAATGCCCGCGAACTGGTGGGGCTTAAGAGCGCGGCGGTGAGGTTAGATGCCGAACTGGCCAGCGTGCAAATTCACCAAGACGCCGACTGGCAACGCCAGATCACCATTGCCGCCCAACCCTTGACCTTCCCTGACGACCTCACCCGCAATTATGGCGTTCTGGTGGCCAGGCAAACGTCCGAATACAAAGACCGGCTTAACAACCTTACCAACCAGGTGGCCATGCTCGCCGAGCAGATCACCCAGCGCCAGCAAGAACTCTCGGAACTGGATGCTAAGGTCACGCACCAGCAGCAGAGCCTGGAGCTGGCGCTCAAAGAGCTGCAACTGACCGAGCCCCTGGCCTCTCAGGGAGTGGTGTCCGAAGTTGAGATCCTCAAACTGCGCCGCCAGGTGAACGACATGCGTGGTGATGTGGCCATGGCCAAAGCCAACAAGCCTAAGATAACCGCTGCCAGGGACGAAGCCATTCTCAAACGCCGCGACGCGGTGCTGGCCTATCGCACCCAGGTGCAAGAAGAGCTACGCCGTACCGAATTGCAGCTCAATTCCCAACAAGAAACCACAGCCGGCCTTGAAGACCGCGTAGCCCGTACCCAACTGGTGTCGCCGGTTAAAGGCACTATCAAGACCCTGCACGTCAATACCGTCGGCGCCGTGGTGCAAGCGGCCACACCGATAGTGGAGATCGTGCCGATGGAAGGGCAACTGCTGGTCGAGGCCAAAGTCAGCCCGCGCGATATCGCCTTTTTAAGGCCGGGCCAGGATGCGGTGGTGCGGCTCAGTGCTTACGACTTCACTATTTACGGCGGCCTTAAAGGCATCCTTGACCACATCAGTGCCGATTCACTGGTAGATGATGACGGCAACGCCTATTACTTGATCAGGGTTCGCACCGACAAACCTTATCTGGTCAGAAACAACAAGGAGTTACCCATCATTCCGGGAATGCTGACTGAGGTAGACGTCATCACCGGAGAACACACCATACTCGATTACTTGCTTAAGCCAATCAAAAGGGCGCAGAGCACTGCGCTACGTGAAAGATAATTAAAAGGAAGAGGGGGTTTGTATGAAAGACAAGCTAAGGTTGTTTTCGCTTGCCATCCTTGTCAGCAGTTTATCGGCACAGGGAATGGCAGCGTCACTGGAACAGACAGTGGCCGATACACTGGAATCACACCCAGATCTGCGGGTGGTGTTCTCTCGCTTCAAGGCCTACGAAGAACAGGTTAATCAAGCCAGGGGCGGCTACTACCCGCAGGTCGATATTGGTCTTGGATATGGCTACGAAGACACCGACAGCCCCTCCAGCCGCGCGGTAACCGGGCGGCATCACCAGGAGCTTGACCGAGGGGAGGCGTCTATTTCCCTGCGCCAATTATTGTTCGACGGCTTTCGGGTATCTTCGGAAGTGGATCGACTGACTAACGAGGCGAGGGCAGAGCAGTATTCCCTTTTTTCCAGTGCCGAGAACACAGCGCTGAAAGTCTCCAAGGTGTACCTCGATGTGATCCGGCAAAAATCCGTTCTGGAACTTGCCAAACGTAACCTTGATGCCCACCAGAAGATCTTTGAAAGCATTCGCCAGCGCACCGAATCCGGGGTGGGGTCTAGCTCCGACCTGTCCCAAATTACCGGCCGTTTGGCCCGGGCCCAAGCCAATGTGATGGCTGCCGAGAATAACTACGAAGATGCGGTGGCCAGCTATATCCGTGAAGTTAACGCTGAACCACAAAACCTGGTGGTGCCGGTGCCTGACGCCGACATGCTGCCTGGCACTTTGGCTAAAGGCTTGGAACTGGCCAAGGAAAACCATCCGATTTTGAAATCCAGCAGCTTTGATGTGGCGGCGGCCGAAGCCGAAAAACGCGGTGCCAAGTCAGCCTACTATCCGAACTTCTACATTGAGGTTGAGCAGACCGCCAACAACGATCTGGATGGTTTCGAGGGCCACTATAACGACCTGACTGCCATGGTGCGGATGCGCTACAACCTCTTTGCCGGTGGCAGTGACTCGGCGCGGGTTCGTGAAACCATCTACAAGATTGGCGAAGCTAAAGAAATTCAGCAACGCGCCTGGCGAGAAGTGTCCGAAGGGATGCGCCTTTCCTGGAATGCGCTGCAAAGCCTGGGATTACAAAAAACTTATATTCGCCGCCATGTTGAGGCCAGTAAGGAAACCCAGGTGGCTTACGGCAAGCAATTCAACTTGGGCAAACGCACCCTGCTTGACCTTCTGGATACCGAGAACGAGTTGTTCGAGGCCCGTCGGGATTATCTCAACGCCCAATACGATGAGATTTATGCCCGTTACCGGGTGCTTAATGCCGAAGGCAAATTGCTCGATTCGTTGCGGGTGACCCGCCCGGCCATCTGGCAAGGTGAAGAATAAGGAGGCGTTATGAAGACCCTGATCCTGATGCTGGCCTCTGCCATTGGCCTGGCTGGCTGCGCCGTGCACGACACGGTGGCTTACGACCAACACACCGCACAGGTCAACGATCTCACCGATCCTGACAGTGACGGTGTCATCAATGCCCGTGACAAATGCGCCGAAACCTTGATGGGCGCCGAAATAGACAACTACGGCTGCGGCGACCGTGCCGACAACATTCAGCGCTTCGATCTCAAAGTGTTGTTCGCCAACGACTCCGACTACATCGACCCGCGCTATTACAGCGAAATTGGCAAAGTGGCCGACTTCATGAAGCAATACCCAGAGGCCAAACTGACCCTCGAAGGCCATTGCTCGAAAGTGGGCTCGGCCGACTACAACGTTGCCTTGTCGCAGCGGCGGGTCGACGCCGTGGCCAAGGTGCTGGAACAGCAATTTTCCATCGCCAAGGACAGGGTCAAAACGGTGGGCTATGGCTTTAACCGGCCATTGGATACGTCCATGACCGAAGAAGCCCACCGCAAGAACCGCCGGGTGGTTGCCGAACTGTCCGGTGCCAAGAATCTGCCTGTCATGCAGTGGACCATCTACACAGTGGACCAATGATCCGGCGCTGGCGTGAATGAAAAAGTGGCTATGGTTGCTGCCATTGTTGCCCGGCCTGTTATGGGCCGGGCTTTCCCAATTGGATTTGAGCCAGGCCAGGCTCAAAGTGGTGCAGGTCTATGGTGAACGGGCCGGGAAAAGGTTGGATAGCTGGCAGGCGCTGATGGCCGAAAATCAAGGCCGCCCCGAGGCCATGCAGATGGAGCTGGTGAACAACTTTTTCAACCAGTTTCACTTCATTGATGACGACAAGCTCTGGCACCAGAACGACTACTGGGCAACACCGCTGGAGTTTATCGGCGCTAACGGCGGCGACTGTGAAGACTTTGCTATCGCCAAGTTTTTTACCTTGCTGTCCATGGGAGTGCCAGAGCAGAAGATGCGCATTACCTACGTCAAGGCGTTGTCCGTTAACCAATACCACATGGTGCTGGCCTTTTATCCCAGTGCCAATGCCGTGCCCTTCATCCTCGACAATCTGGTGCCAGATATCCGCCGTGCCGACCAACGCCCGGATCTGCTCCCCATTTATTCGTTCAATGGTCAGCAGTTGTGGCTCAGTAAAGAAAAAGGTCGCGGCCAACTGGTGGGAGGAAGCTCTCGCCTGAAACGCTGGCAGGACCTGCAAAGCCGTTTCGGCATCAATCACCTCAATAAACCGCAGCTTACCCTGGAATAGAGGACGCCTATGACCCTACAAAAACAAATCCTGTGGTTGCTCAACATCAGTTTTCTGGTGGTGGTACTGGTGGTGTATGCGGTGGAATTCAATACCTCAAGGGATGCCATCAACAAGCAGATGGAGACCGATGTTCAGAACGCTTCTACCGCCTTGGGGCTGACCTTGACCGCCTTTTTGGACAGTGAAGACAGGGGCGGTGTGGATACCGTTATGCAGGCGGTGTTCGACGCCGGCTTTTACAGCGAGATCCGGCTCGATTGGTACGCCAAGGGCGAAGTAATAGAGAAGCAGCAGCAGCCTCGTGCTATGGATGTGCCGCAATGGTTTATGGGGTTGCCGCTTTTTGCCGCCGTGGCCCAGGAACAGGTGATCACCTCCGGCTGGCTGCAGGTCGCTAACTTAAAAGTGGTGGGGAACCCAGCAGTGGCCTACCAGGCCCTTTGGCGCACCGGCGTGCAGCTGTTGGCAACCTTGTTCGTGATTTACCTCATCCTACTGTTAGTAATTTGGCGCGGCCTACGCGTGCTGATGCGGCCCTTGCATGCCGTTGCCCGCCAAGCAAGGCGTATCACCAAGCGCCAGTTTGGCGAGCCCATTGCCGAGCCAAAAACCCGTGAGCTCAGAACCCTGGTCATGGCCATTAACGAAATGGCAGAACGGGTCAAATTGATGTTCGAGGGGCAGGATGAGCAAATAGGGCGGTTGCGCCTGGCTACCCAAACCGATCCGGTGTCTGGGCTCTCTAACCGTACCCACCTGATGGCCCATCTCAATGCCTGGCTGTCGGAGCCCGGTACCGGTGGCCTGATGCTGATGGACATCAAGTGGCTTGACGGCCTGCGCCTGCAGCAGGGCTACAAGGCGCGAGATGACCTGATAAAAGCCCTGGCCGAGCGGTTCAAGGGGCTCTGCGTTAAAGGCAGCCGCTGTATTTTTGCCCGTATCAGCCACACTGAGTTTGCTGCGCTTTGCGCCAGCGGAGATGAGCAGCAGCTAAGGGCCTGGCTTGAACAGGTACACCAAGAGCTGCTGGCCTTTTCCATGCAGCAGGGCCAAAGCGGAGGCGACTTTGCCATGGCCTTAGTGCCAAGAGGCAACCATTCCAGCCCCTCCAGCCTGATGAGCAGTGCCGACAGCGCCTTGCACCAGGCTTGGCAGACCCATCCACAGCTTTATTTTGCCCATCTGGCAGAAGATAGTGCGCCAAGCCAGGAAAAATGGCGCTTGGCGGTGGCCGATGCCATCGACCGCCAGGATTTCGGCTTGTTGCAACAATCGGCGATGAACTTGGAAGGTAACGAACCTTTGCATCTGGAGTGGTTTGCATCCTTGGCGATTGGCGCTCAGCGGTATCCGGCCAGCGCCTTCCTGGCTTTTGTGGAACAGTTCAACCAGGGCCAGTCTATGGATATGGCGGTGCTCAGCAAACTGCTTGGTAGCGAAGTGCTGGATAAACCGGTACTCAATGTCGTTAACCTCACCTTGGCTACCATGCGTGACCCCGACCCGCTGCTGCTACTGCTAGACCGCCACCCCCATACCTACCCGCTGGCGTTTGAGGTCAGTGAAGATGCGGTATTAGCGGATTTACCGGCCGCCCGTGCTTTTGCCGAGCAGCTTCGGCTGCGCGGATTGGGGCTGGGTTTTGACCATGTGGGGCGGCATATTAATTCCCTTCGCTATCTTCATGACTTGGCACCGGATCACATCAAGCTGGATCAAAGCCTCGCTTGCTATGAGCAGAGCGAAGAGGTGGGCCAGGAAGTGGTCAGGGCCCTTGCCCGAGTGGGAAAAAGCATGAAGATCCAAGTTATCGCCACCCGGGTGGAAAGGGGTGAGCAACTGGAGTTGCTCAAAGAGTTGGGGTTGACGGGCTACCAGGGCTACATCATGCCGCCTAAGGTAGTCAACTAATTCGGAGTTATTATTACGGTGAAAGTTGAAAGTTATGGCCTTTTGCTGAAGGCTGAGGTGTAATATTCGGTTGGATGTTTCTGATTAGCTAACTCTGATGTTTGACCAAGGCCCTTACCATTCTTCTTTTCATCTGCGCCTGCTGCGCCCCCGATATTGGGGGCACTGGTTGATTGTGCTGGCCATGCTGTTTATGGCGTTTATTCCCCTTTTAGTGAGAGACCGTCTGGCTGATGTCATTGCCAGTTGGATGGTTAACCGTGACTTTCTGAAAAAGCGTCGGCTGGTGATCCGCTGTAATCTTGAGCGCTGTTTCCCTGATCTATCCGATAGCCTTTACGAGCAAATGGCACGGGAAAACGTCAGGGCCTTTTGCCAAACGGTGTTGAGCCTTGGCGAACTGATGTGGCGCTCCAAGAAAGCTCAGCAACGGCGTATCCGCATCGAGGATGACGGTCGCTTGGCCAAGCTTAAAGCCAATGGCAAGCCGCTACTTTTTCTGACTCCCCATACCTTTGGCCTGGATTGGGCTGCCCGAGCCCTGATCCTGGCCGGTTTCCCCATGTCCAATATCTTCAAGCCTACTGGCAAACCGGTCTTTGACTACCTGATGTTCAAGTACCGTACCTCCCAAGGAGGTGTGCAATTTAGCCGGGGCGAAGGGATGCGTACCCTGGTCCAAAGTATCCGTAGCGGCTATTGCTGCCTTTACGTGGCTGACCAGGACCACGGCATGGCGTCGTCGGTGTTTGCGCCCTTTTTTGGCACCCCCAAATGCACCTTGCCAATCATGGGGCGGCTGGCCCAGGCAGCCCGAGCCCAGGTGGTGCCGGTGATAGTGGGTTATGACCCCCACACCCACCAGTTCGTACTGCATGTAGACGAGCCCCTGGAGACCCTTGAAACTGACGACCTAGCCTCTGCCACCCAGATGAACCGAGCCTACGAGAAGCTCATCAGCCGTTTCCCGGCCGACTTCATGTGGTCTTTGAAGATCTTCCGCAATCTCGATGGCACTCGCCCTTACCCCAGTCCCAATAGCGAGTGGCGGATCAACACCGGTTGAGGACGGCCTCCTGCTGGAGACGGTGTTGTTGGCAAATCGTACTGTCTTCGCCCACAAAAAAGGCCTCCCGAGGGAGGCCTTTTTGCATGCAAAAGGGCTCAGTGCAGTACCCGTGCTTTGACGGTGCCTTTCACTGCCTTGAGTTTTTCGAGCACGTCGTCGGCGTAGGCGGCATCCACATCCATCACCACATAACCGATTTGCTGGGTGGTTTGCAGGTACTGGGCGGCGATGTTCACGCCGGTCTCTGCAAAGATTTGGTTGATGCTGTTGATAACACCGGGCTGGTTGCGGTGAATGTGCAGCAGGCGGGAACGGCCGTCATGCTGGGGCAAGGACACCTCGGGGAAGTTGACCGCCGACAAGGTGGAGCCGTTGTCGGAGTACTTGGCCAGCTTATTGGCCACTTCCACACCGATATTGGCCTGGGCTTCCACGGTGGAGCCGCCGATATGGGGAGTGAGGATGACGTTGTCAAAAGCCTGCAGCGGGCTGACGAACGCTTCGTCGTTGCCTTTGGGCTCTACCGGGAATACATCGATGGCGGCGCCGGCCAGGTGTTTGCTTTCCAGGGCGCCAGCCAGGGCGTCGATATCCACTACGGTACCGCGCGAGGCATTGATGAGGATGGCGCCGGCCTTCATCTGGTTGATTTGCTCGGCCGCGAACATGTTTTTGGTGGAGGGTGTTTCCGGCACGTGCAGGCTGACCACATCGGCCTGAGCCAGCAATTCTGCCTGGCTGACCTGGCGAGCGTTACCCAAGGGTAGCTTGCTCTCGATATCGTAGAAAATCACGTTCATGCCCAGGGTCTCGGCCAGTACCCCAAGCTGGGTACCGATATGGCCGTAACCGATAATGCCAAGGGTCTTGCCCCGGGCTTCAAAGCTGCCGTTGGCGCTCTTGTCCCAGCCGCCCACTTTGGCGGCGGCTGCTTTGGCCGGAATGTTGCGAAGCAGCATGATGGTTTCGCCAATCACCAGTTCGGCAACGGAACGGGTATTGGAGAACGGGGCGTTGAAGACCGGTACTCCCAGCGATTCCGCTTCGCCAAGATCCACCTGGTTGGTGCCGATGCAAAAACAGCCGATGGCGCAGAGTTTCTCGGCGTGGGCCAGCACATCCTTGGTGATCTGGGTACGGGAGCGCAGGCCAATAAAGTGGGCGTCCTTGACCTTCTCGGCCAGCTCGGCGCCGGAGAGGGAGGTCTTGAGGTACTCGATATTGGTGTACCCCTGGGCCTTGAGGGTGTCCAGGGCGCTCTGGTGAACACCTTCAAGGAGCAGGAAGCGGATCTTGTCTTTGTCGAGGGAGTACTGGGCCATGTTTCACCTGGTGTTGCTAGCTTGGAGAATTGGTGTACCTGGTGGGGCGCGGCAGGCGCATTTTTCGCCAGGGGTGTATAGACGGCCAGATGGCCGTCTAAAAGTCAACGGATTTTTACCCCGTCGCTGGTGCCAACCAGCACTACATCGGCGGCGCGGGCGGCAAAGAGGCCGTTGGTCACCACGCCGACGATGGCGTTGAGCTTGGCCTCGAAGTCGACTGGATCAACGATTTTCAGGTTGTGCACATCGAGGATCACATTGCCGTTGTCGGTCACCACCCCTTCACGGTAGACCGGGTCGCCGCCCAGCTTGACCAGCTCGCGAGCCACATAGGAGCGAGCCATGGGGATCACTTCCACCGGCAGCGGGAAGGCGCCCAGCACCTCAACGGTTTTGCTGGCATCGACGATGCACACGAACTTGTCGGCCACGGCGGCGACGATCTTCTCGCGGGTAAGGGCCGCGCCGCCGCCTTTGATCATATGGTTCTGGCCGTTGATTTCATCGGCGCCGTCTACATAGACAGACAACTCCGGCACGCTGTTGAGATCAAAAATCTCGATGCCCATGGCCTTGAGCTTGGCGGTGGAGGCTTCAGAAGAAGAAACGGCACCTTTGATTTGGTGCTTGATGGTGCCCAGAGCATCGATGAAGTGGTTGACGGTAGAGCCGGTGCCCACGCCTACTATGCTGTCTTTGACCACATAATCCAGCGCTTTCCAACCAACGGCTTTTTTCAGTTCATCTTGCGTCATTACCAGGGCTCCAAGGGGAATGGGGCAGGCATTATATCAGCTACGAAAACGTTTTATCCCCTTTGGCGTGACGATAAGGCTCAAGGGTTTGTCCCAGCTGGCTACCGGCAGCGCCGGGTGCTGCTGGCAATCATGGGCAAGGCCCACCACCAACCCCTGGTAAGAGGCGAGACTACGGTCGTAAAAACCGCCGCCCATGCCCAAGCGGTGGCCGGCATCGTCAAAAGCCACTAAGGGGGTAAAAACCACATCGATATCGCTAACCGGCACCACTTTACGTACATCCAGCTGCGGCTCGGGAATGCCAAAACGGTTGAGGGTCATGGCTTCACCGCGCTGGTATCGCATAAACAGCAGGTGCCCTGGCACAAAGGGATGTAGCACCGGCAGCAACACTGTTTTTCCGGCACCGGCCAACGCATCGAGCAGCGGCTGAGGGTCCAGCTCGCCATCGTTGGCAAGATAAAGGGCGAGGGTGGTGGCACCGGCCAGCTCCGTCAGGCCCAGCGCTTGCTGGGCGGCGGCCTTGGCGGCTTGGTCTTGCTCAGTGGGGGAGAGGGCGCTTCGTTGCTGGCGTGCCCAGCGGCGAATGCCGTTTCGGTCAGTCATTCAATAAGAGGGCCCCGGAATGCCGCTGCAGATGTTAGCCCTTGAACCCAATGGTTCAAGGCGGGTACTTGGTTGCCGCCGTAGGCGTCTCAGTACGAGCTGAGCTTGCGCAATAGCAGCAGAGAAAGCACCCTTAGACGTAGATATCGGCTCAGGGACATAGATCCGCTGGCAAACATCCCAGGGACTTATTCTTTCGCCTGGTGGATCAAGGCCTGCTCAATGGTTTGCTGCAGTGTCTTGATCTTGGAGTCCATGGCATCAGCATACTCACGGCTGCGGGCCTCAGCAAGGCGCAGTTCATGGGTGAGGTTCAGTGCCGCCATGGTCAGCAATTGTTCGCGGTTGCCTAATTCGGACTGATTACGCAGGGTTTTCAAGCGGTCGTCGAGGTCACGGGCGGCTTCTTTCAAAGATTGCTCGTGTCCACGAGGGCAGGCTACGCGAAAGCGTCTGCCCAGTACGACAATTTCCAACGTCTCTTGCAACGATTGCTCTGCCATGCAGTGTCCTTGGGTAATCAGTCTGCATCCGTAGGCGCGCGTTAAGGTGGCGCACTATAGCGATGCCATTGCGATGGATCAAGGGATGCGCTGGCTGATGAGCGCATCCTTCGTGTTAGGATAACGTCCATGCCCCTTGCTGGAAGATGAATATGAGCCCTAACGGCCAGAATCCCCATACTTACGAAAGCCTGGCCCGCTTGCTGGCCAGCAACCAGGTTACCGCTTCACCTGCCGAGATCCACGGCATTCTTACCGGCCTGGTAGCGGCCGGCCATGAGATGGATGGCACCAGCTACCTGGTTCCCCTCTATGACCTGACCAACAACGGCCTGGCCTACACCCAGGCGGTCAAAGACGTGCTGGAGCCGATGTTCCTGCAGCTTTGCCAGCAACTGGTCGAAGCCAATTTCGAATTTTCAGTGCTGTTGCCTGATGAAGACGAAGCCCTGCCGGACCGTATCCAAGGGCTTTGCGACTGGGCCCAGGGCTTTTTGGCCGGTTATGGCGTGCAGGCCGGTAAGGCCAAGGTCAGCGACGATATCCGCGAGGCGCTGGACGACTTGGCAGATATCGCCAACCTCTCCACCGAAGTGGAAGAAGACGACAGCGCCGCCGAGTCGGCCTTTGTGGAAGTGGAAGAGTACCTGCGGGTTGTCGCCATGCTGGTGTTCAGCCATTTCGCCAAAGCGCCTGAGCAAAACGCCGCCAAAACCCTGCATTGATGTCATGAAGCTCGATATTCTCATTGTCGGCGGCGGCATGGTCGGGGCTACCCTGGCCTGGGGGTTGGCTCGCCGCTTCGGGCACTGGCAGGTCGGCATTGTCGAGCCGGCCCGGTTTGACCAGAGCCAGCAGCCCAGCTTTGATGACCGCGTTATTGCCCTGTCGGCCGGCTCTGTCGAGGGCCTGGAGACCATGGGACTGTGGCCCCATCTAAAGGCCGATGCAGAGGCTATCCGCCATATTCATGTGGCCGAGCGCGGCGGTTTTGGCCGCGCTCAAATTCACGCCGCCGACCACAAGGTCGAGGCCCTAGGGCAAGTGATCCCGGTGCGGGCCTTTGGCCAGGTGCTGCGTGAAAAGCTGCCTTGCCAATGGTTTTGCCCCGACCGCATTGCCCATATCGAATCGTTGGATGCCGGCTATCAGGTCACCCTGGCCTCGGGCCTGCAATTGCAGTGCAAGTTGCTGGTGGTGGCCGACGGCGGCCAGTCGCAAACCCGCAAGCTGCTGGGTATCGCCGCCAGCGACAAGCCCTATGGCCAAAGCGCCATCATCGCCAATATCAAAACCGACAAGCCCCACCAGGGCTGGGCCTATGAGCGTTTCACCGGCACCGGCCCCCTGGCGCTGCTGCCCATGACCGAGGGGCGCATGAACCTAGTGCTGTGCGTGCGCCCCGAAGAGGTGGAGCAGACCATGGCGCTGGGTAACCCAGATTTTGCCGCCTTGCTGCAGCAGCGTTTTGGCTGGCGCCTGGGGGCTTTTGTCGATATCGGTGAGCGCCACTGTTACCCGCTGCACCTTATCGAGGCCGCCAGTTTGCGCGCCCACAGGGCGGTGGTGCTGGGTAACGCCGCCCACAGCCTGCACCCCATTGCCGGCCAGGGCTTTAATCTTGGCCTTCGTGATGTGTTGGTGCTGCTTGAAAGCCTTGCGCCTGGCGACCCTGGCCATTGGCTGGGCCTGGCCCGTTGGGAGGCGAAGCGCCAGGGCGACCTTGGCCGCACCATCGCCACGACCGATCTGCTGGCCCGCCTCTTTACCTGGGATCTGACCCCGCTTTATCTCGGGCGCAATGCCGGCCTGGGTCTTTTGAATCACCTGCCGATGGCCAAGCGTAAGCTGGCCTGGCAAATGCTTGGATGGGAAAACTGATGGCCTTTATGGAAGCGCAGGTCACCGTGGTGGGTGGCGGCATGGTGGGTGCCGCCCTGGCGCTGATGCTGGGCCGCGGTGGTATCAAGGTGGTGTTGGTGGACGGCCATGAGCCCAACCAGGACTTTGGCCCGGTGGCCGACACCCGGGTCAGCGCCATTTCCGAGGGCTCACGGCAAATTTTGGCTGGCCTTGGCGCCTGGCAGCACATTGCCCGTAAAGGCCCCTACCAGGCCATGGAAGTCTGGGAAAAAGACAGCTTCGGTAAGCTGGCTTTTTCAGCAGAGGACGTCAAAGCCGAAGTGCTTGGCCACATTGTCGAGAACCGGCAAATTCAGTTGGCGCTGTGGCAGGAAATTCGCCAGTGCCCGGCCATCACCTTCAAGGCCCCGGCCAAACTTGCCGCCATCAACGAAGGCGAGCAAAACCTGATGCTGAGCCTGGACAACGGCGACATGGTGGCGACCCGCCTGCTGGTGGGAGCCGACGGTGCCAATTCCCAGGTGCGGGCCCTGGCCGATATTCCCATTGTGTTTCACGACTACGGCCACCACGCCCTGGTGGCAACGGTAAAAACCGAGCTGCCCCACCAGGGCGCTGCCCGGCAAATCTTCCGGCCCCAGGGGCCGCTGGCTTTCTTGCCACTGTGGGACGTGAACCAGTGTTCCATTGTCTGGTCGACAGTGCCGCAGGAGGCCGACGCCCTGATGGCCCTTGATAGCACCGATTTTGCCAATCAGCTGCGCCTGGCTTTTGATAATCGCCTGGGCGCCGTAGAGCTGTTGAGCGAGGTGCAAAGGCTGCCGCTGATGGCCCGTTACGCCCGGGATTTTGTCAAACCCCGTATGGCACTGGTGGGCGACGCCGCCCACACCATCCACCCCCTGGCTGGCCAAGGGGTTAACCTCGGTCTTGCCGATGCCCTGGCGCTGGCCGAAACGCTGCTGGACGCCGCCATGGATGAGCGCGATTTTGGTAGCCTCAAGGTGCTGGCTCCTTATGGCCGGGCCCGTAAAGCGGCCGCTATCAAGATGCTGGCGGCCATGAATGGCCTGAAAACCTTGTTCGGCGTTGCTAATCCATTACTTAAAGTAATGCGCAACCTGGGGTTGAATGGGGTGTCTTCGGTGGCGCCTGTTAAACGGGTTTTCATTGAAGAAGCTAGAGGTGTGGTGGTGCTTGATCAGCTTTTATCTGTGCAAAAAAAGCATCAAATATTCTCACCTTAAATTGTTGTCGTCGCGGCGTTATAATGCCCTGCCATGATGGGCAGGTAATCGTTTTCTTTTGCTGCTCATCCCTGGACCTTACCGCCAGAATGAACAGATAAGGGAAACGCCATGACCCAACAAACCGTGCTTTTTGATGCCCACAACGCCTGTGGCGCCAAGATGGTCGACTTCCACGGCTGGGATATGCCGCTGCACTACGGCTCGCAGATTGAAGAGCACAAAGCGGTGCGCAGCGATGCCGGCATGTTCGACGTTTCCCACATGACGGTGGTGGATCTCACCGGCACTAAGACCCGTGACTTCCTGCGCTACCTGCTGGCCAACGACGTGGCCAAGCTCACCGTGCCGGGCAAGGCCCTCTACACCGGTATGCTCGATGACAACGCCGGTGTGATTGACGATCTTATCGTCTACTTCCTGTCCGAAGATTTCTTCCGCCTGGTGGTGAACTCCGCCACCCGCGAAAAAGACCTGGCTTGGATAACCAAGCAGGCTGCCGCTTTTGAGGTGACTGTCACCGAGCGCCCAGAGCTGGCCATGATCGCCGTGCAAGGCCCCAACGCCAAAGCTAAGGCCGCCACCGTATTCAGCGCCGAACAAAACGCTGCCGTTGAAGGCATGAAGCCCTTCTTTGGTGTGCAGGCCGGTGACCTTTTCATCGCCACCACCGGTTACACCGGCGAAGCCGGCTACGAAATCGTGGTGCCCCAAGACCAGGCCGTGGCCCTGTGGAACGCCCTGCTGGCCGCCGGCGTCAAGCCTGCCGGCCTTGGTGCCCGCGACACCCTGCGCCTGGAAGCCGGCATGAACCTCTACGGCCAGGACATGGACGAGACCGTTTCTCCGCTGGCGGCCAACATGGGCTGGACCATCGCCTGGGAACCCCAGGACCGCGATTTTATCGGCCGTAGCGCCTTAGAAGCGCAGAAAGCCGCCGGCACCATGCAACTGGTTGGCCTGGTGATGGAGCAAAAAGGCGTGCTGCGCCACGGCCAGAAGGTGGTTACCGCCAATGGCGAAGGTGAGATCACCTCCGGCACCTTCTCTCCGACCCTGGGCTTTGCCATCGCCATGGCCCGGGTTCCGGCCGGTGACTTCACCGATGCCCAGGTAGAAATTCGTAATAAGTTGGTGGATGTGAAGGTCGTCAAGCCAGCATTCGTGCGTAACGGCAAGAAGGTTTGCTAACCTAATTCAGTTCACCAAACTCAGGCATTAAAGGAACGGAATAACAATGAGCAATATCCCTGCAGATCTGAAATACACCGCCTCCCACGAGTGGATCCGCAAAGAGTCCGACGGTAGCTACACCATTGGTATCACCGAGCACGCCCAAGAGCTGCTGGGTGACATGGTGTTCGTTGAGCTGCCAGAAGTGGGCAGCACCGTGAACAGCGGTGACGACGTGGCCGTGGTGGAGTCTGTAAAAGCCGCCTCCGACGTGTACAGCCCGCTGACCGGCGAAATCGTTGCCGTCAACGAGGCCCTGGAAGACGCGCCCGAGACCGTGAACAACGAGCCCTACACCGACGGCTGGCTGTTCCGTGTCAAAGCCACCGACGATGCCGAGCTCGCCGAGCTGCTGGATGCCGAAGGCTACCAGAACGTCATCGACGAAGAATAAGCTAACGTATTGTTGTTCAAAGCCCCGGCGTATCGCCGGGGCTTTGCTTACCATCAGAGGTGAACATGTCTGATACCCGCCGTTCCTTGACCGAACTCGAATACAAAGACGCCTTCATCGACCGCCATATCGGCCCGGATGCCGCTGAAACTGCTGCCATGCTGGCCACCATTGGCGCCGCGTCCGTTGAAGCCCTGATTGAAGAAACCGTGCCTGGCTCTATCCGCCTGGATAAAGAGCTGACCATCGGTGCGCCCAAGACCGAAGAAGAAGCCCTGGCTCAGTTGAAAGCCCTGGCTGATAAGAACAAGGTCTTTAAATCCTACATCGGTATGGGCTACCACCCGACCCTGACCCCCAACGTTATCCTGCGCAACGTGCTGGAAAACCCGGGCTGGTACACCGCCTACACCCCTTACCAGCCGGAGATCGCCCAAGGCCGCCTGGAAGCCATTTTGAACTTCCAGCAGTTGTCCATGGATCTGACCGGTATGGACCTGGCCTCCGCCTCCCTGCTGGACGAAGGCACCGCTGCCGCCGAAGCCATGGCGCTGGCCAAGCGTGTGGCCAAGAGCAAGTCCAACACCTTCTTTGTGGATCAAGAGTGCCACCCGCAAACCATCGGTGTGGTGAAAACCCGCGCCAGCGCTTTTGGTTTTGAGGTGGTGGTTGGCCCTGCCGCCAGCGCCGAGGGCATGGACATCTTCGGTGCCCTGCTGCAATACCCCGGCACCCAGGGTGACGTGGTTGACCATAGCGATTTGATTGCTGCCATCCAGGCTCAGAAGGGTATCGTGGCCGTGGCCGCCGACATCATGGCGCTGCTGCTCCTAAAATCCCCCGGCACCCTGGGCGCCGATGTGGTGCTGGGTTCTGCCCAACGCTTCGGTGTGCCCATGGCCTACGGTGGCCCACATGCTGCGTTCTTTGCCACTCGCGATGCCTACAAGCGCTCCATGCCTGGCCGCATTATCGGTGTCTCCAAAGACGCCCGTGGCAAGCCGGCGCTGCGCATGGCGATGCAGACTCGCGAGCAGCATATCCGCCGCGAAAAGGCCAACTCCAACATCTGTACCGCCCAGGTGCTGCTGGCCAACATGGCCTCCTTCTACGCCGTTTACCACGGCCCCGAAGGTCTCAAACGCATTGCCCAGCGCATCCACCGCCTGACCGACATCCTGGCCCTGGGCCTCAAAGACAAGGGCCTGGCCATTGCCAACGGCCACTGGTTTGACACCCTGACCATCCATGTCAAAGACAAGGCCGCTACCCTGGCCGCTGCCGAAGCCAAAGGCGTTAACCTGCGCCGTGACCTCGACGGCGCCGTGGGCGTGACCTTGAGTGAAGCCACCACCCGTGAAGACGTGGCCGAGCTGTTTGACGTCCTGCTGGGCGCCGGTCACGGCCTGGACGTAGCGGCCCTGGATGCCCGTATTCAGGACGGCGAAATTGAGTCCATCCCGGCTTCACTCAAGCGTGAAGACGCGGTGCTCAAGCATGAGGTGTTCAACCAGTACCACTCCGAAACCGAGATGCTGCGTTACATCAAGCGCCTCGAGAACAAGGACCTGGCCCTGAACCACTCCATGATCAGTCTCGGTTCCTGCACCATGAAGCTGAACGCCACCGCCGAGATGATCCCCATCACCTGGCCCGCGTTCGCTTCCCTGCACCCCTTCTGCCCGGACAACCAGGCCGAAGGCTATCACGGCATGATTAACCTGTTGGCCGACTGGCTGGTTAACATCACCGGTTACGACCAAATTGCCATGCAGCCCAACTCCGGTGCCCAGGGTGAGTATGCGGGCCTGCTGGCCATTCGCGGCTACCACGAGTCCCGCGGCGAAGCGCACCGTAACGTCTGCCTTATCCCCAGCTCCGCTCACGGCACCAACCCGGCGACTGCCCAGATGGTGTCTTACAAGGTGGTGGTGGTGGCCTGCGACAAGCAGGGCAACATCGACTTGGCCGACCTGCGCGCCAAGGCCGAGGAAGTGTCCGACAACCTGGCCTGTATCATGGTCACCTACCCGTCCACCCACGGCGTCTACGAAGAGACCATCCGTGAGGTGTGCGACATCATCCACCAGCACGGTGGCCAGGTGTACATGGACGGCGCCAACATGAACGCCCAGGTGGGCCTGACCGCGCCGGGCTTTATCGGCTCGGACGTGTCGCATCTGAACCTGCACAAGACCTTCTGTATCCCCCACGGTGGCGGCGGCCCCGGCATGGGCCCCATCGGTGTCAAAAGCCACCTGGCGCCCTTCGTGCCCAACCACGCGGTGATGCAGCTTGAAGGCCCCAACGCCGACAGCGGCGCGGTGTCTGCCGCCCAGTTCGGCTCGGCCGGCATTCTGCCCATCTCCTGGATGTACATCGCCATGATGGGTTCGGTTGGCCTGAAAAAAGCCACCGAGTACGCCATCCTCAACGCCAACTACGTGGCCAAGTGCCTGGGCGACAAGTTCCCGGTACTGTACAGCGGCCGTAACGGCCGGGTGGCCCACGAGTGCATCCTGGACTTGCGCCCCCTCAAAGAGGAAAGCGGCATCAGCGAGATGGACGTGGCCAAGCGCTTGATGGACTTCGGTTTCCACAGCCCCACCATGTCCTTCCCGGTGGCCGGCACCCTGATGGTGGAGCCCACCGAGTCAGAGTCCAAGGCCGAGCTGGACCGCTTCATCAACGCCATGAATGCCATTTATGAAGAAATTCAGATGGTTGGCCGTGGTGAGTGGACCTTGGAAGACAACCCGCTGGTGAACGCGCCCCACACCCAGGACGACGTCATGGACCCCAACTGGAACCGTGCTTATGAGCGCGCCCTGGCGGTGTTCCCCAACGAGGACGTGCGCCTCAACAAGTTCTGGCCCACCGTTAACCGCATCGACGATGTGTACGGTGACCGCAACCTGTTCTGCGCCTGTGTGCCCACCGACGCTTACGCCGAGTAAGCAAGGTGCTTGAAAAAACCCGCCAGATGGCGGGTTTTTTATGTCTTTGGCGCCGGGTCGCTCATCAACTTGTTGAGTTCGTCGACTAACTCACCGGTGCCGTCCGGGTTGTAGCCCAGGTGATGCTCGACCACCAAGCCGTTCTTGTTGACGATAAACATGTTGGGCAGGGCCTTCACCCCGTACCTGTCGCTGATGGCGCCGTGGGCGTCATGGGTAAAGGTCACTTGAAAGTCTTTGAGCTTGCGCACTATGGCCCGGTAGCGCCGTGGCGGTTCGTGAAAATTGATAGCGACGATCTCCAGCTGATCCTTACCTACCTGGCGCTGAATACCTTCCAGCACTTTCATTTCCTACAGGCAGGGCCCGCACCAGCTGGCCCAGAAGGTGGCCACCACCACCTTGCCCTTACGCTGGCTAAGCTCCACCGGCTTGCCGTCCGGGGTATTGCCTAAAAACGAAGGGGGAAGTTCGCCGGGTTCAACGGCCGCCAAAGCCTGGCTGGAAATCATCAGAAAAACCAAGCCGTACAAGTGTTTAACTATGGACATATCCCTGTCTCCCAAAGGCCGATGTTGATATAACATGGGCACTTATCAATGCCATAATGCCCGGGCAATGCCAAGGAGATGCTGTATGCAGGATGAGCAGGAATTCGATGCCGAGCGCATCAAGGCCATCAGGGCCAAGACAGGTTTAACCCAAAAAGCCTTTGCCGAACTGATTGAAGTGAATATGGGCACCCTGCGCCATTGGGAGCAGGGGCGAAGGGTACCCACAGGGCCGGCCAAGGCTTTGCTGCGGGCCCTGGAAAAGGACGTGGTAGCGGTACTGGCTGCGTTGCAATAAGCCTTAGTCGGCCAGGTGCCCCTGAGCTAGGCGCAGGGCTGGCATCAAGGACGCGCCAAACAGCGGGCCGTGGGAGAGGGCCGGAAACTCCCGGTAATGGCTGGTGATGCCGGCCTTGCCCGCCAAACGGCGCGCGGCCTCAAGGGCCGCATCCTTGGGCACGGCACCCATCATCTGTTGGCGGGCCTTGAGCCTGGCCTGCTGGGCGCCATCCAGTACCCGCTCGGGAGCCTTGGCGCCGCCATGCATGATAAGCACCTGGTTCTTGCCCCCTTCCTTGCCAGCAAAAGCCGCCAGGCGCGTGAGCATATCGCCCCCTTGCCACCACAGCGCCGGATCGGCGGCGGCATAGCCGCTAAATTCCCCTTCTGTCTGGGTCAGGGCGTAGAGCACAAAGAGCCCGCCAAAGGAGTGGCCCCACAGGGTTTGCCGCGCCGGGTCGGTTTTTACTAAGGCCCTGACGTGGGCCTTGATGGGGCCGGTCAGCAGCGCCAAAAAGGCATCGCTGCCGCCACCGGGGCGAGCTTCATTGATGGCTTTGCCATCGCGCCTGGGCTCGGTGTAATCAAAGGCCCGGGCCCTAACATCAAAGCGCAGCTTGGTCTGGTAGCCGACGGTGACAATCACCGGCGGGTCGTCCTGCAAGGTGGCCAGCATAGCGTCGTTAAGGCTTGCCAGGGCGCTGTTGCCGTCCAGCAGATAAATCACCGGGTAGCCGCTGGCCGGTGGCGCCTTGTTGGGCAGGGCTGTCACCACCCGGTAATGGCGCTGGCCGTCGGCCGAGGTAAAGGCGTGGGTGTCAAAGTAGTAATAGGCCGAACCGGTATCGGCGATGGTGGGGTCGAGGGGTTTGCTGAGATCCGGGGCGGCGAAGGCGGCCATTGGCAGGCACAGCAGCCAAAACAGCAGTTTCATGGCGATTCCTTGAAAAAAGCCCGCACGGCGGCGGGCTGGCGTTAGAACGAGTAGGTGGCGGAGGCGTAGTAGGCCCGGCCCGGTTCGTTGTAGGTATTGGCCCCGGCGCTGGAGCCGGTGGACTGGCGGAACAGCTGGCGGTCAGTGAGGTTGGACACCCCAAAGCCCAGGCGCAGGCTGGGGTTGAACCGGTAGTTGCCGCCCAGGCTAAAGAGGCTGTAGGGGCTTCGGGTTTCCAGGGCGTCGCCTTCGGCTTCGCTGCCGTTGAAGTTGATGGTTTGGGGCTTTTGCTTGCCGTAGCGGGTGGCGGTAAAGGACAACGACAACGCCTCGCTCAGCTGCCAATCGATAAAGGAATTGACGGTGTAGCGGGGGATCACCGACAGCGGCTGGTCGGTATCGAGGTTCTTGTTTTTGTCCATGTAGGTGACGTTGGTGTTCCAGCTCAGCACCTCGCCGCCCCGGCCCAGCAGCGGCACCCGCAGGCTGCCCTCAACCCCTTCGATACGGGCCTTGGACGCATTGGTCCACTGCATTATCCAGGCGCCGGAGGCGTTCTGGCCCACCGGCACCATGCCCGAGACAATCTTGTTTTTGTAATCGTTACGAAAGTAGGCCACCGAGGCGTTCCAGCCATGGTGCTGGTATTGCAGCCCCAGCTCCTTGTTGACGCTGGTTTCCTGCTCCAGGTTGTCGTTGCCGAGGATATAGCAGCCCTTGCCCTGGCTGGGGTAATCCTGGGGGCAGCCATTGCCACGGGTGTAATAGAGGTAGTTGGGGTCGGCCTGGTAAAGGTTGGGCGCCTTGAAGGCTTTGGCTACCCCGGCCCGCACCGTGATGTCGTCGGTCAGCTGGTAGGAGGTACTGATGTAGGGGCTCCAGTTACCGCCAAACTGGCTGTAATGGTCAAAGCGCACCCCGGGGGTGACTATCCAATCGAGGCTCAGCTCGATGTTGTCTTCCAAATAGAGGGCGTAATAGCGGCTGTCGTTTTTGCCGTCCCGCTGGTCGCTCAGGCCGTCAATGTCGCCGCCGCCAAGGCTTTGAGACATGGAGTAGGGGTCGTCCAACTGGTCGCGGCCGAGTTCAAAACCCAGGGTGCCGGTTTGGGTGACGTTACCGAGGCTGAAGGGAATAACGGTGTTACCGCTCAGCAGGTAGCTGTCGTAGGTGGAGGTGGACCAACTGGCGTCACTGGTGATGCTGCCTTCCACGCCGCCAGCTAGGCCTTCGTTGAGGCGGTGGTTGCGGGTTCGCTCAACGGAGAACGACAACTGGGTGCTGCCCCAATCCCAGTTGCCACGGTGGCTGACCGCGCCGCTGCTGCGATAGAGGATATTGGTTTCGGCGCCGTCGCTGGCGAGGCTAGTTAACAGTTCCGAGCCGCCGCTGCTTACCGCGCGGTCACCGCTGTAGATATTGCCCTGGCGGCTAAAGGCACCTTCAAATTCAATGACCTGCTGCTTTGATAAATCCCAGCGCAATAAGCCGTTAATGTCCTTGTTGCGCACCCCTTCGCGGCCAGCCGGGGCGGTGGCGGTATCGCTGCTGGCGTAGGCGCCGTTGAGCTCAGGGCTATCGGCGTCGGTTTTATTGACGTTGCCGTAGAGGCGGAAAGACAGAGTGTCGGTGAGGCCGCTAGAGAGGTTAAAACCGGCCCGGCGCGAGGCGCCTTCGCGGCTGTCTTCGGGCTCGTTGCCATAGAGGCTGACCGAGCCTTTAAAGTCTTTGGCCGGCTTTTTGGTGATGATGTTCACCACGCCGCCAGCGGCCCCGGAGCCGTAACGGGCGGCGGCCGGGCCACGCAGCACTTCGATGCGTGCTACCGCTTCAACCGGCACCCAGTTGGAGTCGCCCCGAGTGTTGCGCTCGCCGGATTTCCCCATGCGGATGGCATCGCGGGAGCTGACTGGTTTGCCGTCAATCAAGATCAAGGTGTTCTCCGGGCCCATGCCGCGGATATCGATTTGCCGGCTGTTGCCGTATTGGCCGGAGGCGCTGTTGCCGGTGAGGTTGACCCCCGGCATCTTGCGGATGATCTCCGACAGATCGTTAGCCGGCGGCCGGCGAATAAGATCGTCAGCAGAGATGATGGACACCCCCAGCGACTGTTTGATTTGCTCCTCGGCGCTGCCCAGGACCGTGATCTTTTCATCCACCTGGGTCTTTTTAGGGGGGTGTGAGTCTTGGTCTTTGGCTTGGGCCAGGCAGGTGCAAAGGGCCAGGGTCAGGGCACTGACCGCGGATACAGTGGCCGGTATGGGGCGCGCCATCTCTATCTCCTTTAGAGTTAATGAGTTTGCAAATGATAGTTATTATCAATGGTGCCGAAAGGTACACCTGTACTGCAGCAATGTAAAGCGAGGGGAGCAGCGCCAGGGCGTGCTGGCGGTTTTAAACGTTCAAGGGTAAATAACGATGGGGGTGCCGGGGGCGATGGCACGCCACAGCTTGTCCATGTCGGCGTTGAGCAGGGCGATGCAGCCGTTGGTCCAGTTGGAGGGCTGCACCTTGGGGTTAAAGCCGTTGCGCTGGCCGTGGATCATGATCCGCCCGCCTGGGCTAAAGCCACGGGAGCGGGCCTTGGCGAGGTCGGTGTCGTTGGGGTAGCTGATGTGAATGGCTTTGTAAAAGGCCGAGTCGGCTTTCTTGTAATCCAGCAGGTAGCGGCCTTCGGGGGTGCGCTGGTCTCCTTCACGGAGCTTTGGACCATAAGGCGCCGGCCCCAGGGCTATCCAAAACCGCGTTAGCACCTTGCCGTCTTTCATCAATGCCAGGCTGTAGCTGGACTTGTGCACCACCACCATGTCGGCCATGGGCGAAGCCAGGCACAACCAGGGGCAAAGTAGCAGCAGTAGGGGCAACAGGGTTTTCACGGTGCAGGCAAGGTCACTGTTTAAGTTTTGTTCATCATAAAGCTTTTGCGGTGAGGGAAAAGGAACAGGATCACGTTTTTAAAAGCCGGCTGGGGAAGTGGTTGTTCACTTTTCAAGGCTCGATGCGCTAACCGTTTGGCAATATTGTGGTTTTCATGGCCTTGGCAAGGGCGGCTTCTGGGCGCTTTAAGGGGCGATGCCGTGGCTGAAAAGCGGCTCCTGCACATAAATTGTGACGCAGCTGTGAATTCTTGGCCCCAGTTGGTGTCCATCAGGGACCGTAGCGCTATGTTGCGTTTAAGCCCTCGTTCAGGACGCCGGTACGCCAAGGAATCAGCCATGCTAAGACCCCTGCTCATCACCTGTTCTTTAACCCTGCTGGCGGGCTGCTCCGGCCTGTGGGCCGGGGACGGCGAAACCCCCTACGGCAAGGTGAGCTTCTCCGAAGATGGCCGTACTTACCTGAGTGTCAACAGCACCAACGGCGGGCGCTGCAACAGAGTGGTGCTGGACGGGCACTATGCCCAGCGCAGCTTTGGCGAGCAGCTGGAAATAAGCCCCGGCACCCATACCCTGTCCTGCGGGGCGGAGGTGACCTTCAAAGTGCCCAAGGGCACGCTTTACAGCCTCAATCGATGGCAGGCCTGGCAATAAAAAAGCGGGCTGTTGCCCGCTTTTTTAATAGTAGCTGTAGGTAAAACTCACCCCAAAGGTACGGGGCGGGGTGTACAGGTCGGTACTGATGGACAGATCCGAGGTTGCCAAATCCTGCAGGTAGGCTTGGTCGTCCTGGTTGAACAGGTTCTTGGCCCACAGCATCACTTCCAAATTGCCACTGGCGCTCACCAGGCCGAGACGGGCATCCACCCGGTTGCTGGCGTTGAGGCGGGTGGCCTCCAGGTTACGGGCATCTTGGTACATGCGGCTGTGGTAGCTGTAATCGGCGCCGGCCAGCAGATCCCAGTCTTTTAGCACAGTGCGGGTGTAGCTCAGGCCCAACGTAGCGGTCCATTTGGAGGCGCCGGGCAGTTGGTTGCCGGTGCAATCGCTATTGCTGGCGCAGTTATGGAAGCTGTCGAAGGTGGCATCGGCATAACCGCCTGAGGCCTTGATGGACAGGCCCTCTGTGGCCCTGAAGGTCAGCTCGGCTTCCAGGCCCTTGCTGGTGGCCGCCGGGCCGTTAACCACCCGGTTGACGCCGCTGTCGTCCACCACCCGGGTTTGAATGTCTTCATAATCGAGGTAGAAGGCCGCCAGATTCAGGCGCATGCGCCGGCCCAGCAGGTCGCTTTTGAGGCCAATCTCATAGCTGGTGACGGTTTCCTTGCCAAAGCTCATGTCCGGGTGGCTGGCGTCGCCGCCTATGGCCTCAAGGGACTGGGGCCTGAAGTTATACCCCCCTTCCTTATAACCGCGCGATACCTTGGCATAGCCGTGCATGGGCAACTCGGTCAGGCCGCTGATGCTGGCGTTAAGGCCGGTGGTCCAAGACACGAAGTTGTCGTTCTGTTTTTGGTGCGTCTCGGGAATATCCACGTAGTTGTTGAGATAAAGCCCGGGCAGGGAGGTGGCAAAACCCTGCTGGAAGAAGGCCATCTTTTTCTCCACCTCGGAGTAACGCAGCCCCACAAAGCCGCTGTAACGGTCGGTGAAGTCATAGGTGAGGTTACCGAAGGCGGCGGCGCTTTGGGTTTTCACGTCACCGCCGAGAGTGACGCCGTTACCGGCATCGGCATTGAAGCTGGTGGGGTAGGGGGCGCTAAGGCCGGTGGGAATGCCGTAAATGCCGGTGCCGGTGCCAAAGAACTGGTCGTTGTCCGAGTCGTTATTGAGGTAAAAGAGGCCAGCCACGTAACGCAGCGCCTTGTCGGCCGGTGAGATCAGCTGGAATTCCTGGGTGAACTGGTCGTCGTTTTCCTGCTCGACGCTGTAGTAGATGTCGAGGCTGGTGCCGTCAAGATCGGTACCGGCGGTGGAGTCGTATTGCTTGCGGGCGGTGATGGACTTGAACTGGTAGCCGTTGTCGAAAAGGTAACTTAAGGTGGCGTCCAGGCCCCAGTTGTCGCGCTTGCCGAACAGGCGGTTGCTGTTGGCGTAGAGATCGCGCTTGTCGCTGGTGGTGAAATCGCTGGCAGTGGCGCCGGCGTTGTAAAAGGCCACGGCGGCCAGGCCATAGGGGCTGACGGCAATCAGCCTGTTGCCCGGCGGGGTGCTGTCTTCCTTGAGGCGGTCGGCGCTGATATCGATGGTGAGTTTGTCGCTTGGGGTCAGCCGGAATTGGGCGCGGCCGCCGTAGCGGTCTTCGTCCTGCAATTTGCTGCCGTCGGCAAGGTTGGTTTGAAAGCCGTCCCGCTTAACGCTAAAGCCGGTGAGGCTGGCGGCCAGCAGGTTT
The DNA here is from genome assembly GCF_003751625.1 of Gallaecimonas pentaromativorans. Taxonomy (NCBI): domain Bacteria; kingdom Pseudomonadati; phylum Pseudomonadota; class Gammaproteobacteria; order Enterobacterales; family Gallaecimonadaceae; genus Gallaecimonas; species Gallaecimonas pentaromativorans. Next base: position 134,568 of record NZ_RJUL01000010.1, on the reverse strand, counting down.
TCCACCAGGGGGCCTGAGACATAACCGTTGACGCGGCGCAGGTCATCGTTGCCCAGGTCCAGCTTCAGTTTGCCTTCGAGGAGATCGGAGGGTTTGCGGGTAGTGATGTTGACCACCCCCAGGTTGGTGTTCTGGCCAAAGAGGGTGCCCTGGGGGCCGCGCAGCACTTCCACCCGCTCGATATTACTCAGTTCTTGGTTAAAGCCGGTGGCCCGGCCATACACCACACCATCGACATAAATGCCCAGGCCCGGGCTGGTGCCGGAGTTGAACACACCGTTGGGGTTGGAGGGCACGCCGCGCATGTTGACGGTGGTGGCAAAGGGGGAATAGGTGGCCATGGTGAGGTTGGGCACTGAGTACTGGATGTCCTGGAAGGTCTGGATATTGCCCCGCTCCAAATCCTTGTTGGTCAGTACCGACACCGCCAGCGGCACTTCCTGGAGGTTCTCGCCCCGCTTCTGGGCGGTGACGGTGATTTGTTCAATCGCTAGGCCGTCGTCCTTGGTGTCTGCCTGTTCCTGGGCCAGGGCGCTTGCCAGTGGCAGCATCAGCAGCAGGCCGGGCAGGGCCTTGCGGGTCGGGTTGCTGGTGTTCAATGTCCATCTCCTCACAATGTCGGTGTTGTTATGGGTAGCCCGCTCTGACGGCGGCTGACCTTAAGGGATGCCCTGTTACAACCAAGGACAGCTTGGTCTCTTATAGCCCGGCGCCGCTGGCTGCTCTTCCGACTTTGCAAATCAGCACAAAATGGCTTTTTTAGGAGTCTTTGTAGGTAATTTCGTCATGGTTTGGTACCGGAACTGTTAAGTCGTTAACACTCTGGGCCTCCCCCACAGGCGGCGGATTTTGTAAGGTAGGGAAAAAAGCGCCAAAGGAAGCACAGATGAAAGCGCTACTGGATCAACCCGTTACCTTGCAGCTCAACAGCCTTATCATTTTGCTCGGTCTTTGCCTGGGGGCAGGGCTGGGATTTTTCATGTGGTGCAGCGCCAAAACCAGCAAACCGGCCCGCAATTACCTGGGGGCCCTGTTGGTGTTGACGGCAGTGCTGGCCCTGGCTCACGTTTGGCAACGTGAAAGCCTTTACTACACCAACCTGGCGCTCACCGTCACCTCCTTGCAGATGGCCCTCGGCCCCTTGCTCTACCTCTATACCTGCAGCCAGACCCAAAGCGATTTTTGCTGGCACCCCAGCCAGCTTTGGCACCTGCTGCCGGCGGTGTTGCTGGCCCTGCTGTGGCAATGGCAGCTGCCCCTGGAACCCGGCGATTGGCTGAGCCTCGGCTGCGTTGGCGCCGAGCCTTGCGATCTGCTCAATCAAAGCCGCTTTGTACACCGCGCCGCTACTTGGGTATCGCTGCTGGGTTACGGGGCGCTGTCCCTTGGCCTGCTCAAGCCTTATGAGGCGCAGATCCGCGCCTGTTACTCGGATATCGACGGCATCAACCTTGCCTGGCTTCGCAACATGATCTTCGGCTTTATCGGCCTGACCCTCTTTGCGGTGGTACTGGAAGTGGCCCATTGGCTGGGCTGGCTGCTGCCTCTTAACGGCGGCAATCTCCAGGCCTGGGGGCCCATTGTCTGGTCGCTGATGATTGCCCGCTACGGCTTTCGCCAACGGGTTTTGGCCGAGCAGGGGGAAGCCCATGGCGCGCCTTTACCGGCGGTGGCGGCTGAGCCGGCGCCGCCTCTTCACAGCAGCAAATACCAGACCAGCAGCCTCACCCGAGCCGACGCCAAAGCCCTTTGGGTGCGGCTGCAAGGGCTGATGAGCAGTGACAGCCCCTATCTGGAGCACGGCCTTAAAATCTCGGAGCTGGCCACGCGGCTCAAGGTGCCGGTGCATCACCTGTCCGAGACCATCAATGGCTATGCCGAGCAGAGCTTTTATGACTTCATCAACCGCTACCGCCTGGACGAAGCGCTGCGGCTGCTGGCCGACCCGGCCATGGCCCACTTGTCGGTGACCGACATCGGCTTCCAGGCCGGTTTCAACTCTAACTCCACCTTCTTTGCTCACTTTAAAAAACGCTTCGACCAAACCCCAAGGGAGTACCGCCGCCAACTGGCCCTGACCCCGGCCTGAGCTTTTTGATGGCGATTTGCAAAGTCGGAGGCAGCGCTTTTGGCTTTGCGATACAGCTACAGGCAACCGGCCCCACGGGGTCTTTTGCTTGAGAGGTCAAGGCATGACATTTCGAAAACCCCTGGCGGTGGCGTCCCTGGCGCTGCTGGTATTGGCGGCGGTAGTGGTGGTACGGACCCTTCTATTTACGCCCAAGCCCCAGCCACATCTGGCCAAAGCCGAGCTGGCGGTGGACTCGCAGCGTATTGCCAGCCACCTGAGTGAGGCCATCGCTTTTGCCACTGTTTCGTATGACGACCCTGCCCAGATTGACCGTGCCCCTTTCCAGGGCTTTCTGGCCTGGCTGGCCACTACCTACCCCAAGGTGCACGCCAACCTGAAAGTCGAGGCCATCAACCACTACGGCCGGCTCTTTACCTGGCCGGGGTCTGACCCAAGCCTTGCCCCCATCTTGCTGTCGGCGCACTACGACGTGGTACCGGTCCAGCAAAGCAGCGCCGGGCTCTGGCAACAGCCACCTTTTAGCGGCCTTATCAAAGACGGTTACATCTGGGGCCGGGGCGCCCTGGACGATAAAAGCGCGGCAGTGGCGCTGATGGAGAGTTTAAGCGACCTGGTTAACGCTGGCTTTTCGCCCCGGCGCACCCTGATGGTGGCCCTTAATTTCGACGAAGAAGTGGGCTCCGAGCATGGCGCCAAGGCCATTGCCGCCATGCTCAAGGCCCGGCACATCGAGCCGCTTTGGTCGCTGGATGAAGGCTCTTTTGTGCTGGACGGGGTCGTATCGGGGGTGGCGCTGCCGGTGGCCAGCATCAACGTGGCCGAAAAGGGCTATCTCACCATCGATGTCACCGCCCATGGTCAGGGCGGCCACAGCTCCATGCCGCCTCACCAGACGGCGGTGGGCATCTTGGCCCAGGCTCTGGTGCGGCTGCAAAACGCGCCGGTGCCGGGGGGCCTTGACGGCCTTAGCGCCGAAATGTTCGACAACCTTGCCCGTTACATGCCGTTTGATAAACGGCTGCTGTTTGCCAACCGCTGGCTGTTCGGCGCTTTGCTTAACGCCGAGCTGTCCAAAAGTGCCACCACCAACGCCACCCTGCGTACCACCACGGCCCCAACCATGCTCTCTGGCAGCGTTAAATCCAACGTGCTGCCGGTAACTGCCGAAGCGGTGATCAACTTCAGGCTGCACCCCAGGGACAACGTCGACTCAGTGCTGCGTTATGTGCAAAAGACCATCGACGACGACAGGGTCAGCATCGCGGTGCGGGATGGGCGCAATGCCTCCAGCGTCTCCGACAGCCAAGGCCCCGGTTTCCTGGCCCTGGCCAAGGCCAGCCGCGAAGTCTATGGCGACGTGGTGGTAACGCCGGGGTTGACGGTAGGCGCCACCGACAGCAGCTATTACGACAGCGCCGTCCAGAACGCCTATCGCTTTAACCCCATGGTCCTTAAAAAAGACGAGCTTGGCATGTTCCACGGCATCAACGAGCGGATAACGGTGGCCAACATGGCGGCCGCCACCCGCTTTTACTCCTTGCTGATGAAGGACGCTGCCAGCCACTGATCAGGCGGCCTACCAGAAGATCAATAGTACGGTGGCGGCGGTCAGGCCGCCCATGGTGCGGGCAAACCAGCGCTGGCGCCGGGCGCTGTGCAGCAGCTGCTTGATGCCGACCCCGAACACTATCCACATCAGGTTCATGGCCGAGCCGGTGAGGTTCCAGGCCAAAATTAAGAGCAGGATGGACGGCCAGTAGCTATCACCGGGCAGGCTAAAAGCGCTGACCGACGCCAGGCTGGTGGCCCAGATTTTGGGGTTGATGAATTGAAACACCGCCGCGCCTGCGACTCCCAGCGGCTGTTGCTGTTCGCGGGCGTTACTGAGCTGGCTTTGGCTTATCTTCCAGGCCAGATACAAAAGGTAACAGGCGGCCAGCACCTGCAAGGCCAGGTGCACCCTGGGGTAGCGGGCCAGCAGATCGCCAAGGCCGGCGGCCACCCCTAGCAGCATCACCGTGGTGCCGATGCGGATCCCGAGCCAGAACGGCAGGCTGCGCCAGAGCCCAAACTGGGCGCCGCTGGCGGTTAGCAGCATGTTGTTGGGGCCTGGGGTGCCGGTGGCGGCCAGGGTAAAGAGCAGGGCTGCCCCAAAAGTAGCGATCAGGTCGTGGCTCACAAGGATTCCTTAATTGTATGGGTGCAATTTTGGTAGATAGCGGGGCGGTGTACCTCCATCAGGTTTTGGGGCGCGGCGGGGGCAGTAAAACCCAGTTGCCGGTACAGCGGGTGGGCGTCGCGGGTGGCCAGCAATAGGCGCCTTAATGCCTGGGCCCAGGGCTGGGCAAAGACTTCTCCCAGCATCCACTTGGCCAGGCCCAAGCCCCGGTATTCGGGCAGAACAAACACATCAGCCAGGTAGGCAAAGGTGGCTTTGTCGGTTATCAGGCGGCCAAAGGCGATTTGCTGGTTGCCCTTAAAGAGCCCGAAGCAGTAGGAGCCGGCCAGGGCCTTACCGACCTGGGCGCGGCTGATCCCTGCCGCCCAATAGCTCTGGCTAAGAAAGCCGTGGATCACGTCCAGCTGCATCATGGCGTTGTCGTCGCTGAGCAGCACATCACCCTGGTGGCACCACATGGGAACTCCTGACTGGCATAGTGGGGTTGGCTCTGTCAGAATGATGCAATTGCGTTATTTTGTATGGCAACAATTTTATTGTTATGGTGACAATCTGGACTCCCGACCTTAGCCCCTTTAGCGGGCCCAAGTACCTGATGCTGGCCGATGCCATTGCCGCCGCCATTGCCCGTGGCGAGCTGGAAGCCGGTGCCCGGCTGCCGCCACAGCGGCAATTGGCCGACAAGCTGGGAGTGACGGTGGGCACCGTCACCCGGGCCTATGACGAAGGGCGCCGCCGCGGCCAGTTGGAGGCCAGGGTGGGCAGCGGCACCTATGTGCGGGGCAATGAGCGGCCGATGCCAGTGGTGCCCATGGGCGGCCCCCTGGCCATGGACGGCGCCATGGCGCCGCTTGGGCCGCAAGGGCAGATGATGAGCGAGGCGCTGCAGGCCCTGGCCGCTGACGCCAACTGCCTGTATCAGTGCCTGCCTTACCCTCAGGAAAACGGCCTTGCCCACCAGCGCCTGCGTTTTATCGATTGGCTGGCGGTGCAGGGGTTGGTGGTCACCGACCAGCAGCTATTGCTGACCTGTGGCGGCCAGCATGGCCTGAGCCTGGCATTGGAAGCCTTGTGCCAAAGCGGCGATACGGTGCTGACCGAAGGCATGTCCTTTCCCGGTATCCGCATGGCCTGCGAGCGCCAGGGCCTCAAAGCCGTGGGCCTGGCCATGGACGAGCAAGGCCTGCTGCCCGACGCCCTAGAAGCGGCCTGCCGCCAGTACCGGCCACGGGTACTCTACCTGACCGCCAACCTGCAAAACCCCAGCTGCGCCACTTTGCCACTGGCGCGCCGCCTACGCATCCTGGCCCTTTGCCGCCAGTTTGACGTGCGCATCATCGAAGACGACGTGCAGTTTGTGGACCCGGCCATCAAGCCCCCGGCCTTTTTCACCCTGGCGCCGGATATCACGGTGTTTGTTTCAAGCTTTTCAAAGCGTTACAGCGGGGCTATGCGAGTGGGTTTCATGCTGTTCGACAGCGCCCTGTACCAGCGGCTGCTGTTTTGCCTGCGTGCCTCGGTGTGGACCGTCTCTCCCTTGCAATTGGAGCTGGTTAGCCGCTGGCTGGCCGACGGCCAGATGCAGCGCCTGGAAGCTTGGCTTGGCGAGGAAATGCGGGCCCGGCGGCGCCTGGCCGACAGCATCCTCGGTGAAGGTTTACTGCAAGGCGACCCCAGCAGCTTTAACTGCTGGCTGGTGTTGCCCGAACCCTGGCGGGCCGCTGACTTTGCCAGAGCCACCCTGGAGCAGGGAGTGAAGGTGCGTACCGGTGAAGACTACGCGGTGGGGCGTTTTGCCGTGCCTCAAGGAGTGCGCCTTAGCATCAGCCAACCGGCGGGCCATGCCCAGTTGGCCGAGGCGCTGGGGGTGCTGAAAAAGCTGCTGGACCAAGGCCCGGGGCTAACCCAGGCCATTGTCTAGGTACTCGGCAGACTGCATCTCGGTCAGGCGGCTCAAGGTGCGCCGGAATTCAAAGTTAAGGGTTTCACCCTGGTAGAGATTGGCCAGTGGTAGCGGTACTTCCAAATAAAGGGCGACATGGCGGTCGTAAAGCTCGTCCACCAGGCTGATAAAGCGCCGCGCCGGATCGTCGCCCTCGGCGTAGAACACCTGGCGCTCGCCGGTCTGGGTGGCTTCGGCGCCATCTTCGGTGCCACGGGCTTTGATCCATTCATGGGCCTTGCCCCCAAGCACCGGCACCTGGCTGACCAGCACCTGGCGAAACTGCCCGGCAAGATCGATGTAATCCAAGGCCGAGCGCGGCCCGCCACAGAGGGTGGCAAAGTCCATCCAGACGCTGCGGCTGCCAGCGGCCCGTACCGCAAGTTCGCGCCCACAAAGGCGGATATGGCGGCGGTTATCTGGAGCCTGCTCCAAAGCGGCAAACAACGCGGCGAAGTCGGCTTGCCCCGGCGCGAAGCAGGTTTGCACCCGGCGCAAGTGGCGGAGGCGGTGATCGTCGCCGCCATCGAGATGCAGCTCTTGGCAGTGGCGAGTCAGCAGGGCAATGCCTGGCGCGAAACGTTCGCGCTGCAAGGCCTGTTGAAAGAGGCCGCCAATGGCGATATTGGAGGTGGCCACCAGTACCAGACCTTTGGCAAAAAGGGCCTGGAACAGCCGCTGGATCAGCATGGCATCGCCGATGTCGGCCACAAAAAACTCGTCAAAGCACAATACCTTGCAGCTTTTTCCCAGTTCGTTGGCAATGGCCACCAGCGGATCGGCCTGCCCTGCATGGTCATTCAAGGCCCGGTGCAGCCATTTCATAAAGTGGTGAAAGTGCTGGCGCACCGCCATGCCTTCGGGCAGCGCCGCAAAGAACAAGTCCATCAGCATGGTCTTGCCGCGCCCCACATCCCCCCAAAGGTAAAGCCCGCGAGGATTGCCCGGCTGTTGCAGGGCCTGGTAGAGGGCTTCTAAGGCATCGATGGCCTGCTGCTGATTGGGGTCGGCCACAAAGCCAGGCTCTGCCAGCCGGGCCTGATAGCGCGCTTTAGGTGACAACTTCATGATCTGGATAAGGATTGGCGCCGGGAAATGCTGGCATTATGGCGTTATCTCGGGCCTCGGTGCAAAGCACCGGCCCTGTCGTTGGGAGACGTACATGTCCATTGAAAACAACAACAAGCCCCTGTGGTTTACCGTTTTTGCCTGGGTGATGGTGATGTGGAACCTGCTGGGGGTGGCCACCTTTGCCCTTCATGCGCTTTCCAAGCCCGAGCTTGGCCGCTTGCCGCCGGAGCACCAGGCCCTTTATGCCAGCGAGCCCTGGTGGTCAGTGTTGGCCTTTGGGGTGGCGGTGGTGGCGGGCCTGGCCGGGGCCTGCGCCCTGATGCTGGGGCGGCGCCAGGCTTTTGGCTGTTATCTGGTGTCTTTGGCTGGGGTGTTGGTGCAGCAGTTTTACAGCTTTGGGGTGGCTGACAGCCTCAAGGTGCTGGGCACCGGCTCCCTTGCCATGCCGCTTTTTGTGCTGGTGCTGACCCTGGCTCAGTTGCTGGTGGCAAAACTGGCCGGTAAGCGCGGTTGGGTGGGGTAAAGAAAAAGCCGCCTGTTGGCGGCTTTTTTCAGGCCCGGCGCCGCAGCGCCAGCTCGTCTTTGATTTGCCGCTCAGCCTCTTCGCTGGCCCGGGTTTTACTGCGCCGTTTGGTCGACCAATTGGCTTCGGACACCTTGAAGCGCTGAATAAGGGCGGTGAGTTTGTCCCCCAGGTTACGAATGTCCTGGCCCAGAGTATTGGCCAGCTCGGAGGTTTGCTGAGCCTGGGCAAAGCTGGCGTTCATTTCGTCGTAATGCCCCGACACCTTGCTAAAAATCGCCTGTTGGGTCTGGATGGCCTCGTTGATGTTGTCCACCCGCTGGCTGATGGCGCCCATGGCCTGGGTTACCGAGCTCAGCTGCTCGGTGGCTTCGCTCATCCGCTCGGACGAGTTGTCCAGGTTGTGTTTACCTTCTTCCATCAGCCGTACCACCTTCATGGTGCTGGTCTGGATGGTGTGAACCATGTCGGTTACCTCACCGGTGGACTCCCGGGTCTTGGCCGCCAGGTTACGCACCTCGTCGGCCACCACCGCAAAGCCGCGGCCGGCTTCCCCGGCGCGGGCTGCCTCGATGGCGGCGTTAAGGGCCAAAAGGTTGGTCCGTTCGGAGATGCTGTTGATAACGTCAATCACCTTGGCGATGCGGTCAGTGTCACCTTTTAAAAGATCGATGGCCGAGACCATCTCCGCCATGCTGCCGGAGAGCTGGTGCATGGTGTCGGCAGCCGACTCCACCACCCGGTGGCTGTCGTCCACGGTTTTATTGCCCTGGGAGGTGGCGTCGGTAATGGCCACCAGCTCGCTGTCTACTACCTTGCTGGCTTCGTCGGTGCGCTCAAGGTAAAGGGCTACCGAGTCGGCCTCGCGTTTTTGCACCGCGATGGCATCGGAGAGCGAGCCGTTGATGTCGGCCTGTTCGCTGGATATGGGCACCAAGCGCATCACCGAGCCAATCAGTTCGGCAAAGGTGGTGTCGAGCTTGTCGATAAAGGTGTTCACCTTGCCGGCCAGTTGGGCCAGCTCGTCCTTGCCTTTGACATTGAGCCGCTGGCTCAGGTCGCCCTCGCCACTGGCCAGGTTATCGAGGGTGTAAATCAGGGTATGGATGGGGCGCACGATAAGGTTTGCCACCAGCCAGCCCAAAAGGCCCCCCACCAGCAGCGCCACGGCGGAGGCTATCAGCGTTTTGGTTATGGCGTGCTGGCGAAGTAGCGCCACCGGCGCAAAGGCTTCTTGCTGGCTCATGGCGCTAATAAGGGCCCAGTGCTGCTGGCCAATTTTTAGTGGCCGGTAGGCCAGCAGTTGTGGGTTGTCACCTTGGGTGGTGGTAAAGCCGGTTTGGCCGTTAAGGGCGGCGGTTACCGCCGGGTTATCCACCTTCAAAAGGCCCATGGTGCTGTCGTTTTGGCCAATGCTGTCAATCAGGCTTGGGCTCTGGCCCTGAGCTTTTAGGGTATCGAGGAAGGCGCTTTTATTTTCCAGCAGGGTGCGGCTGTTGCTGCGCATGGTGCCGTCCTGGCCGACCAGATAGGTCTCGCCGCTGCTACCAAGGCCGTTACTTTGCCATTGCTGATCGTGGGTCATTACTGCGTTGAGGCGGTCGACCGGCATCTGGAAGATAAGCACGCCAATCTTTTTGCCGTCATCGACTATCGGCGCCGAGACAAAGGCGGCGGCCGCATTGTAGGACGGTACATAGGGGGCGAAGTCGGTGAACTGGGCGCTGCTGCTGGTCATGCCCATGCGGTAGGCCTCGGCCAGGCCCGACTTGGCAAAGGGGCCATCTTTGAGCGAGGTGGCAAAATCCAGCTCCTTAAAGACGGTGTACACCACATCGCCGCTGGCAGCGTCTACCAAAAACACGTCATAAAAGCCGAAGGTCTGCTGGAACTGCTTGAAACTGGGGTGAAAGCGGGCGTGCAGGCGGTTGTAGTTGTTCTCGGCCGGAGCGCGCAGCAGGCTGTCTTTTTCTCCCAGCGGCGCGCTGTTGGCGCTGATGTAATCGTGTTGCAGGGCAATGGCGTTTTCCGAGAGCGCTGCCATCAGCGCGCTGGGGTTGCTGCTGGCGCCACCGTTCATGCTTTTGAATTTATTGTCGAACTGGCTTTGGTAGTAGCCGGCAAGGCCGGTTTTGTCTTCGGCCAGCTCTGTGGCACTCAAGGTCTGGGGGTAGGCCTGGTAAGCCGTTGCCAGCATCTTCATGGCGTCAATGGTGGTGGGCTCGGCGGCCATGGTGGCTGCTTGGTGTTCGATGGTCTCGAAGTAACTCTCGATGTGCTTGGCGGTGGCATTACGCACCGCCACCAGCTTGCCCTCGGCCTGGTGGCGCAGGGAGTTTTCGGCTTCGTCCATCAGCGCGTAACTAAGAACAATACTTACCACGGCGGTGGGCACAAAGGTGAGTAGGGTACCTAGTAGGATCAGCCTGGCTTTTATGGTCAGCGTCATGTTGGCCTCTCGTCAGGAACAAGGTGCAAGCAGGGAGTGAAGTGCTATTCAGTGTAGATGGGTTATCGGATTGTTAAATTTGAACTTTAGGCGAGAAAGGGCGTTTTGCAGGGCTTTTTGCGCCAGATCAAGCCGCCAATTGCCTTGTTGAATAAAAAAGGCCGCCCTGAGGCGGCCTGTAAGGTGATTCGCCAGCTTAGCTGCGAATGAGGTAGTCGAAGGCGGACAGGGCCGCAGTGGCACCGGCGCCCATGGAGATGACGATCTGCTTGTAGGGCACGGTGGTGGCGTCGCCGGCGGCGAACACACCCGGCAGGGAGGTGGCGCCTTTGGCGTCGATGATCACTTCGCCAAAGCGGGTCAGTTCAATCTCGCTCTCTTTCAAGAACTCGGTGTTGGGCACCAGGCCGATTTGCACGAAGACACCGGCCAAATCGAGCTTTTTGGCTTCGCCGCTGACGCGGTCGGTGTAAGCCAGGCCGTTGACCTTGCTGCCGTCACCCAGCACCTCGGTGGTTTGGGCGTTGGTGATGATGTCGACGTTATTGAGGCTTTTGGCCTTTTTCACCAGCACGTCGTCGGCGCGCAGGGTGTCGGCAAATTCCAGCACCGTGACGTGCTCGACAATACCCGCCAAGTCGATAGCCGCTTCGATACCGGAGTTACCGCCGCCAATCACCGCCACTTTCTTGCCTTTGAAGAAGGGGCCGTCACAGTGCGGGCAGTAAGCCACGCCCTTGGTTTTGTACTCGGCTTCGCCGGGCACGCCGAGGGAGCGCCAGCGGGCGCCGGTGGCCAGTACCAGGCTGCGGCTTTTCAGCGTTGCGCCGCTTTCCAGTGCCACTTGCACCTCGCCATCGCGGCTGACATTGGCAACGCGTTGGCCGGAGATGATGTCAACGCCGTATTCCTTGACGTGGGCTTCGAGGCTGGCGGCCAGTTTCGGGCCCTCGGTGTAGGGCACGGAGATAAAGTTCTCGATACCCATGGTGTCCATCACCTGGCCACCGAAGCGCTCGGCCACCAGGCCGGTGCGAATGCCTTTGCGGGCTGCGTAAATGGCGGCGGCGGCGCCGGCCGGGCCACCCCCTACAACCAGTACGTCGTAGGTGTCTTTGTCGTTAAGGGCGGCGGCTTTTTCTTCGGCAGCGCCGGTATCGATTTTGGCGACAATTTCTTCGAGGGTCATGCGGCCCTGGCCGAAGTGTTCACCGTTCAGATAAACAGACGGCACGGCCATCACTTGGCGCTCGTCCACTTCTTGTTGGAACAGGCCGCCGTCAATCATCACGTGGGTGATGTTGGGGTTGAGGTTGGCCATCAGGTTCAGAGCCTGCACCACGTCCGGGCAGTTATGGCAGGACAGGGAGATGTAGGTCTCGAAATGGAACTCGCCCTTGATGTTCTTGATCTGCTCAAGAAGGGCCGGATCAGCCTTAGAAGGGTGACCGCCGGCCTGCAACAGGGCCAGTACCAGGGAAGTAAATTCGTGCCCCATGGGGATGCCGGCAAAGTGCACGCGGGGTGCCTGGCCTTTGGGGGCAACGCTCATGCTGGGGGTACGGGCATTGGCGGCTTCCACCAGAGAGATCTGGCTGGACAGCCCGGCAATTTCGGTAACCAGTTCTTTCAGTTCTTGGCCTTTGGGACTGCTATCGGCGGACACGCTGACTTCGATCGGCTGCTTGATATTTTGCAGGTAGGTGTCCAATTGCTTCTTCAAATTGACGTCTAACATGTGCGTGTCCTATGCAAATTACGGAATTTTGGGCGTAAAAAACCCGGCCCGCCAACCGGGTGCGCAAGCACCGCAGCGGGCCGGGTTTCAAAAAGGGACTTAGATCTTGCCGACCAGGTCCAGAGAAGGAGCCAGAGTGGCTTCGCCTTCTTTCCATTTGGCAGGGCAAACTTCGCCCGGGTGAGCAGCAACGTACTGGGCAGCTTTGATTTTGCGCAGCAGGTCAGAAGCGTCACGGCCGATGCCTTCAGCAGTGATTTCAACAGCTTGGATCACACCTTCAGGGTCGATAACGAAGGTGGCGCGGTCAGCCAGGCCTTGGCCTTCACGCATTACGCCGAAGTTGTTGGTGATGGTGCCGGTTTGGTCGCCAACCATGAAGTAGTTGATTTTGCCGATGGTGTCGGAGCTGTCATGCCAGGCTTTGTGGGTGAAGTGGGTGTCGGTGGACACGGAGAACACTTCTACGCCCAGCTTTTGCAGCTCTTCGTAGTGGTCAGCCACGTCGCCCAGTTCGGTGGGGCATACGAAAGTGAAGTCGGCAGGGTAGAAGAAGAACACAGACCACTTGCCTTTAACGTCGGCTTCGGTGATGTCTACGAATTTGCCTTGTTTGAAAGCGGTGGCTTTAAACGGCTTGATTTCGGTGTTGATGGATACGGACATGTCGACTCCTCGATTAAATGTCGTGAATGAAAGATTCCCTAAAACAGCGTCTATTCTAAGCGGCTTTTTGAATCGATTAAAATTGCTAAATTAAATCGTTTCATTCGGCTTAGTCGATTGTCTGGTTCAGGCAATTCCTTGTGATTGAGTAACTTGCTGCAAATACTGACACAGCCATGGGCCGGTGTCGCGGCAAGGGTTTCTATCATCGCAATCGATAGATGACAACCTTATGACCCAATCTCGTCATTAACCAGGTTGGCGGGGCGCTGGCCAGCCATGGCCTGGTGGAAGTTGTCCAGCGCCAGGCGCGCCATGGCGTCGCGGGTTTGCGCCGTGGCCGAGCCGATATGGGGCAGGGTAACGGCGTTTGGCAAGCTAAAGAGCGGCGAATCACTGAGCGGCTCGCGCTCGTACACGTCAAGGCCGGCGCCGCGGATGGTGCCCTTTTCAAGGGCGGCTATCAGGGCGTTTTCGTCCACCACGGCGCCGCGGGCCACGTTGACCAAGATGGCGCTGGCTTTCATTTGCGCCAGCTGCCGCTCGCCAATCAAATGCCGGGTCTGGGGCCCAAGGGGCACCACCAGCACCACAAAATCGGCCTGCTGCAGTAGTTCGTCCAGCCCGCAGAAGCGGGCGTTAAGCTCGGCTTCAAGTTCTGGCTTGGGGCTGTTAGCGGTATAGAGCACCGGCATGTTGAAGCCGAAATGGCCCCGGCGGGCGATGGCTGCGCCAATGCGGCCCATGCCGACAATGCCGAGGGTCTTGTGGTGAATGTCGACCCCGAACCGCTCTGGGCTGACGGTGCGCTGCCAATGGCCGGCTTTGGTCCAGGCGTCCAGCTCCGGCACCCGGCGGGCGGCGCTCATCAGCAGGGTAAAGCCAAGGTCGGCGGTGGTTTCGGTGAGCACGTCAGGGGTGTTGGTGAGCATGATGCCGCGCTCGGTGAGGTAGGGCAGATCGTAGTTGTCATAGCCCACCGAGATAGAGCTTACCACCTTTAACTGCCCAGCCTGGGCAAGCTGTGCGGGGCCAAGCTTGCGGCCAACCCCTATCATGCCCTGGGCGCTTGGCAGGGCGGCGGCGTACTGGGCGTCGATATCCCCTTTGGGGTCCAGCACCGTGACCTGGTAGCGCTCGCTGAGCTCCGCCAGGTGTTCATCGCTCAGGCGGCTAAATACAAAGACGTTGGGTTTCATGGCGTTAACTCCGTGGCCATAGAAAAACCCAGCCTACGCCCGGCTGCCCAGGCAGGGCAAGCCGGACTCGCCCAACGGCTCAGCGGCTGTGGTAGCCGATACGAAAACCGCCCCAATGCCGGCCCCGCACGTAAATGGGCGCCGAGATATCGTGCATCACTTCGCCAGTGTCGCGCTTGTAGGTTTGCAGCAAAAAAGGCTCGGTATGGCTGCCGCAGCGCTTGCCGGTGCGGTCGTTAAAGAGGCGTTTGGTCCTGTTGCCTGCCACGTCTTTTTTCGGGTCGCCGGTGAGCGGCTGGCTGAACTTCTTGTTGTGGGTGGGAAAGTAGCCGTTGATATCGACGGCGCCCGCAAACACTGCGCCATCAAGACCCGCCAGCAGCGGTTCCTGAATAGGAGGAAAGAGCTGATCGGTGAGGCGGTCAAAGCCGGTGCTGAATTTTTGCGGCTGGGTGTTGGCGATGGGTTTGTAATCGAAGCGAAACAGCTCTTGCTCGCTTATCTGCCCGTCGTTGATGGCCCCTTCCAGGGCGCTGGCAATGGCGGCGGCGCCCTGGCGGGCGGCGCTTGCCATACGGCTGTGCTGATCGTCAATGTCGCTGCCGGACAGGGCCACGAAAATGCCTTCGGTATGGGTGCTCAGTTCCAAAATGCGCTGGGAAGCTTCGCCGATGGCGTGCTCGATGGCGCCCATGGAGCTGTGCAGATGTTCCACATGGCCGCTGATGCCGGCGTTGTCTCGCTGAAAATCCTGTTGCAGCTGGGCCATGGTCTGGGAGCTTTCGCGGGCCTGGCCCATCATCCCCATGATTTGCCGCAACTGGTGGCTGGTGTCTTCAATCAGCTCGGTCATGGTGGCATCCACCGCCTGCAGGGCATCCATGGCGGCGGTAACGCCGTAGGTCTGCTCGACCATGGCGCCGAGCAGCTTCTCGATATTCTGGGTGGCTTCCCTCGTTTGCTGGGCAAGGTGGCGCACTTCATCGGCGACCACCGCAAAGCCGCGGCCCTGGTCACCGGCCCTGGCCGCCTCAATGGCGGCGTTGAGGGCCAGCATATTGGTTTGTTCGGCCAGTTGCTCGATGGATTGGGTAATGCCCTTGATGGAGTCAGACTGCTCCTTTAGCTGGCCCACTTGGCTTTGGGCTATGGTCAGCTTCTGGTGCTGTTCATGGCGGGCCTGGTTGAGCTTTTCCATCTGCCCCTGGCCCTGTTCGGTGGCAACGGCGGCGCTGTCGACTTGCTGGCGGGCGTCGCTGGCGCCTTGTTCCATGGCAAGGCCAGCTTGCTCCAGGCTTTCTACCCGCTCGAGAATTTTGGCAGAAAGCGCCTTTTGCTCCCCCAAATGCCCTTTGATGCCGTCGACAAAATGGGAGGCGTTGGCCGATTCCACCGCGATACGGGTTACCGCATCGCTGATGGGGGCCGGGTCCAGGCGCGGCTTAGGCGGCTCGGCCACCACCAGAGTGCGGGGCCAAAACAGCGCCATCACCGCTGCCATGGCCAACAGCACCGCCAGCCAGGGCCAGCCGGGCCACCACAGGCTGACGCCGAGAACCCCGCCCACGACGATACTTTTACCCAAGACTTGCCACATAACCTTCTCCTTGGATTTCTTATTGTTTTGTCCTGCATCGGCCTTATTGGCCATTGCTGTAGACATTAGACAAAAAAGGCAGCCTTGGGGCTGCCTGTCTATTCGACCTAAGTGGAGAGTGGCATGGTGCTTGGCCCTGACAACAAGAAAGGCAAGCCTGACCGCGCAATTGCCAACACGGGCCTTGAGTTGCAGAGGTCTTAGTAAGAGCCAGTTCATACCTTTTTTAACGCAGTCATTAAAACGGCATTTTGTTTTTAGACGTCTATCCATTTAAAAGGAAAGGCTTCCTTACTTCCTCATATCTTTTTTCTCTCTAACTCAGAAGAAAAGGCTATTTATTGTTCTTTAATTAAAAGATCTAGGATGGCTGCCATTGGTATTCCTCTCGGGCTATCCCCTATTTTGTGGAGGCGATAATGAAAAAGCCGACATTACCTGTGCTGGACTTGAGCCTGCTCGACGGCGCTGCATCTGAACGGGTAAACTTCCTTAAGGCCTTGCGCAGCGCGGCTCGCGACTATGGCTTCTTTTATCTGGTTGGCCACGGGCTTTCCGCCGCTGAGCAAAAAGGCATACTGGATTTGGCCCGCCGCTTTTTTGGGTTAACCGAAAAAGAAAAGATGGAAGTACAGATGGCCAATTCACCGCATTTTCGTGGCTATACAAAAATGCAGGGTGAAATTACCCGGGGCAAACCGGACATGCGCGAGCAGTTTGATATCATGAACGAGCAGCCGGCATTGGCTCCGTCTTTAATTAACGAACCCTGGCAACGACTTTATGGCCCTAACCAGTGGCCGGCGGCGTTGCCGGGCATGAAAGCGGCGCTGCTGGACTGGCAGCAGCGGCTGAGCGATATCACGGTGCGCCTGTTGGACGCCTTTGCCGAGGCGCTGGAGCAAGACCCGGCTATTTTTGCCGAAAACGTGGCCGCTGGCCCCTATCAGCACATGAAGCTCATTCGCTACCCGGGCCGGGCAACAGGGGCGTCCAGCCAGGGGGTTGGTGCCCACAAAGACCCGGGCTACCTCACCCTGGTGATGCAGGATGGCCAGTCTGGCCTTGAGGTTGAGACCGATAAGGGCTGGATAAGCGCCGAGCCCATCGAAGGGGCCTTTGTGGTCAATATCGGTGAGCTACTGGAGCTTGCCTCCAACGGTTATCTGCGGGCCACCTTGCACCGGGTGGTGAGCCCGCCCGAAGGTGTGGAGCGGTTGTCTTGCGCCTTTTTCATGGCGGCCAGGCTCGATTCGCGGGTACCGCTGCTCTCACTGCCGCCGCACTTGGCCGGTGAGGCCAAAGGCCCCCAGAGCGACCCGGCCAACCCCTTGTTTTTCGAGGTGGGGGAGAACGTCCTCAAAGGACGGCTTCGTTCCCACACCGACGTGGCGGCGCGCCACTATGGCGACTTGATACGTGCGTCAGCCTGATATTTGGAGATGTTGATGAAGTTCAAAACCCTGAGTGTGCATGCCGGGCAGGCGTTGGATCCCCAGACCGGCGCCCTGACCACTCCTGTCTACCAAAGCAGCACCTTCAGCTACTTTACCGCCGAGGAAGGGCGGGCCCGTTTTAGCGGCCAGAACCCCGGCTTTATCTACAGCCGTTTTGGTAACCCCACGGTGACGCCGCTGGAGCAAAAGCTGGCAGCCCTGGAAGGAGCTGACGAGGCACTGGTTGTGGCCTCGGGCATGGCCGCGGTATCGGCCATCATGTATGCCCTGGTGGATAGCGGCCAAGAGGTGGCCTTTGTCGACCCGCTTTACGGCGGTACCGACGCTTTTTTAAAGCAGACCCTGGTGCGGGCCGGTATTACCGTTACCCGTTACGGTTCTGACCAGGAACTGCTGGACAACATCAGCCCCAATACCCGGCTGGTGCTGTTTGAAACTGTCACCAACCCCAACCTCAAGGTGATAGACCCCCGTAAAGTAGTGGCGGCGGCCCGAAAAGTGGGCGCCATTACGGTGTGCGACAACACTTTTTTGACCCCTTACCTGATGCAGCCTTTGGCGCTGGGTGTGGATTTGGTGATGCACAGCGGCACCAAATATTTGGGTGGCCACGGCGATATTATCGCCGGTGTGGTGGCAGGCTCCCATGAGCTGATGGCCAAGGTGCGTACCGTGGCCTTAAAACACATCGGCTCGCCTATCGGCCCGCAAGAGGCTTACTTGCTGCAAAGGGGCCTTAAAACCCTGCCACTGCGTATGGCTGCCCATCTGGAAAACGCCAGCCAAGTGGCCGAGTTTCTCAGCAGCCACTCCGGCGTTAAAAAGGTGGTGTACCCGGGCCTTGCCCAGCACCCCGGGCACCAGGCGCTAAAAGAGGTGAGCCGCGGCTTTGGCGGTATGGTCAGCATCGAGCTTGAAGGCGGCTTTGCCCGCTGCGCCGCGTTTTTGGACAAGCTGGCGCTCTTTACCCAGGCGGTGAGCCTGGGGGATCTCGAAAGCCTGGCCTGCCACCCGGCCAGCACCACCCATGCCGCCATGAGTGCCGAGGCCAGACAAGCGGCCGGGGTCAGTGACAATTTAGTGCGGCTCAGTATCGGCGTGGAAGACGCCGAGGACTTGATTGCCGACCTTGCACAGGCCCTGGCCTGAAAAAGCCCGCCGGTTGGCGGGCTTTTTTGTCGGTGAAAGCGCAGCTCAACGGCGGCTTATTTGCCGTCCCAGGCTTTGAGGCTGTCGCTGCGTAGCTTGGCTTTGCCGGCATCGTCAAGCTGGTAGTAATCCTTGCCAAGGCCCGGCTCCCAGTCGCCGTAAGAAGGATTGGGCAGCAGGATGAACTGGCTGCCAAAGGCGGCCTGGTTGGTGTCTACCGCGTCGTTACGTTCGGCGTTTAGCTGATGGTAGGTGCCAAGGTCAGGAAAATCGTTGAGGTTGTCCCCCATCATCAATACCACTTGGTAGCCTTCGCTCTGGATGGCCTCCAGGCGCGGCGCCTTGTCGGAAGTGGTGGTTTTCAGGCGCAGAGTGGTTTTGGTGACCTTGGGAAAGCCGTCTTTCTTGAGGTTGGCTGCGGTGGCATCAAAGGTACGGTCGGAGCGGTTGGACACGTAGAACATGGTGCCGCCGTGACTGTCCACATAGTTGGCAAAGTCCACAGCGCCGGGTAGGGCGGCGGTTTGAATGCTGTTGACCCATTGGTCCCAAGTGGTTTGGTTGTAGCCCTGCTGGTGCTTGATTTGCCAGCCGGCGTAGGGGCTGTTGTCCAGCATGGTTTCGTCCAGGTCCACCATCACCGCCAGTTTGCCTTTGTTGGCGGCGCGGGCCTTGTCGAAGGCGAGCTTTGCCATGTTGAAGGCCTGGTAGCAAAGGGCCCGGTATTCGCCGGAGCGTTGCATCCACAGCACCGCCTGGGTGTTTTGTACGGCAAGGTCAACAGGAGCCGGGGCGGTTTTAGCAAAAACGGCAGTGCTTGCCAGCAAGGGCAGCAGGGCCAGGACACGCAGTTTCATAAAGCCTCTTTGTGCTTGTTATTTATCAATCGCCGGCCATTTTACGAAAGGCGGAGGCATTTAACAGGCAAAAGCGGTTATCAGGCTCTAAAAAACGAAAACCCCGCCAGTTGGCGGGGTTTTCAATGCGGAGCGTGTTACACGGCGACGTGCAGGCGTACATCCACGTTGCCACGGGTGGCGTTGGAGTAGGGGCAGACCTGGTGGGCCTTGGCCACAATTTCCTCAGCCTTGGCCTGGTCCAGACCCGGCAGGGTCACAAACAGGTCGATATCCAGACCGAAACCACCGGGGATCTGGCCGATACCCACTTCGGCGCGGATATTGGTGTCAGCCGGGATGGCGATTTTTTCTTGGCCGCCAACAAACTTGATGGCACCGATAAAACAGGCGGAGTAACCGGCTGCAAAGAGTTGCTCGGGATTGGTGCCGTCGCCACCGGCGCCGCCCAGGGATTTGGGGGTACTCAGTTTCACTTCCAGAACGCCGTCGGAAGACTTGGAACGACCATCGCGGCCACCGGTAGAAGTTGCGATTGCTTTGTACAGTACTTGCATGATGTGTTCCTCGCGGTTGAGTAAGGTTGTTTTTTGCTACTGGAATTATATTATCGCGATAATGATAATTGCGATAATCAAATAACCCGATTGCCTCTAACGATTCTTTCTCTTAGCCATGAACAGATAGCAAACCGGCACAAAAAAAGCCCTTAAGAGGGCTCTTTGTCGTAACCAAGGCGGTAATACGGTCAAAGCTGCTTTTGCAAAGAGTCACGCAGTTCATCGAGCCGGGCCTTGAGGGTTTTAAGGTCGTCAATGTTGAGCTCTGATGCGCATAGAATTTGCTCGGGCAGTGAGCCTGCCTGCTGTTGCATGGCTTTACCGGCGGCGGTGAGGTGCAGCTCGATTTTCCGCTCGTCCTCCTGGCTGCGACGGCGTTCCACCAGCCCCTGCACTTCCAGGCGTTTGATAACGGGGCTAAGGGCGCCCAGATCCTGCATCAGTTTTTTACCCAGGGTGGTGGCAGTAATGCCGTCTTCTTCCCACAGCACCAGCATGATGAGGTATTGCGGGTAGGTAAGGTCCAGCCCTTGTAGTAGCGGTTTGTATATCTTGTTCATCGCCAGGGACGCTGAGTACAGGGCGAAGCAAAGCTGATTGTCCAGCTTAAGATTGTCGCGGATCTGCTTATCCATCACTCGTACCTCGGATGAAATCGGTAAGGCTGGCAGTCTATCGCAGTTGGGGACAATCGGTCCTGTTGTTATTCACAATAGCGATTATCGGATAAACTGCTGAGTGGTCGATTTCGCCACAAGGTGGTGAAAATGCCGAGCACCAAGGTGTCTGATAACATATTTATCTAATAAATACAGTTACTTGAAACATTGGCATGCCCCTTGCCTTAACCAGGGAAAGCCATATTTCAGGAGCGAAATAACAATGAAAAAGTCTGTTGCCCGTCTTGCGTTAATGACCGTTTTCCTACTGCCTTTGTCTGCTTGTGTGGTGATCGCCGACGGCGATTCCGATCACGATCGCAGCGACCACACTAAAATAGAACGGCACAACCGTGACGGCATCGCCGGGCTTTCTACTGGCATGAGCCGTGCCGATGTCACCAGTAAAATGGGCACACCGGACTTTGATGACCAGCTCACAGACGGGCATCGCGTATTGTTTTACCGCACCCAGCGCAAGCACGGTGACGGTATGACCACCCGCGACGAATGCACGCCACTGATCTTCAGCAACGACAAGCTGATCGGTTGGGGGCAACTGGCGCTGGACAAACTCTAACAAGGAGACAGGCTGATGGATGGCTCGACTATGGTGGTGCTGATCGTTCTGGTCAGCGTTGGTTTCGGCACCTTGTATGACATGTACAACAAGCACCTCAAGCACAAGGAAAAAGAGCTGCAAGCTGGCAAATCAAACCAGAACAGTGGCGCTTTGGAGGCAAAGATTGCCCAGATGGAGGAGCGTATTAGGGTGCTTGAAGCCATCATCACCGACGAGGGCTATCAGCTGTCGCAAAAAATAAGCGCCCTGGAGAGTCAGTCCAAAGCCTCATAAAAAAGGCGCCTCACGGCGCCTTTTTTACGACTTCTTACCGGTCAACTGCCTGGCAATATTGTCCATGGCGTAGCTGACCCCAGCCAAAGACCAGCCACCGTCGACCGGCAACACCACGCCACTGATGTAACTGGCCATGGGTGAGGCCAGGAATTGGGCGGCATTGGCCAAATCTTCCGGGACGCCGTTGCGTTTTAGCGGTACCGAGTCTTCCACCATGGCCAACAGCTGTGGCGTTGGCGCCAGACGTGCCATGCCTTCGGTGCCAGCAATGGGGCCGGGTACCAGGGAATTAACGCGAATCCCTTCGGGGCCCCATTCCATGGCCAGGGTGCGGGTGATCATGTCTACCCCGGCTTTGGCGGCACACACATGGGCTTGCAGACCCATGGGCACATAAGCCTGAGGCGCCGAGATATTGATGATGCAACCGGGACGGGTCAGGTGCGGGTAAGCCCCTTTCATCACATTGAAGGTGCCTTGCAGGTCGATATCCACCACCGCTTTAAAGCCGTTGGCCGACAAGTCCTTGGCTGGTGATGGGAAGTTACCGGCCGCGCCACTGACCAACACATCAATGGGCTGGCCAAACACGCTTGCCGCCTCGGCAAAAACCTCGGCTACGGCATCACTGTCACGTACATCTACGCTGTAACCAAAAGCGCCATCACCCAAGCCGGCCACTGCTGCATCGACCTTGTCCTGGCTGCGGCTGGCCACACAGACCCTGGCCCCTGCTTTGGCAAAGCCCTGGGCGATCCCTAAGTTGATGCCGCTGGTGCCGCCCATTACAAAAACTGCTTTCCCGGTGAAATCAAAAGACATGGGTTTTTCCTCTCTCCCAACAAGTCGTACCAGTTTAACGGTCTGCGCGACTTCTAACCAGTTGCACGTGAAGGGCTTTTCTTGTGGAGGAATTCCCCTATAATCGTGCTCCGATGCGGGTGTAGTTCAATGGTAGAACGGCAGCTTCCCAAGCTGCATACGAGGGTTCGATTCCCTTCACCCGCTCCATCTTCCCCTGCCTTAGTTCACCGGCAGCCTGCCAACGGTATTCCACCCCACTACCAACTGACTTTGGCTTACCAGTATTCGGTCGCCATCCTTGACCCATTTTCGTAATTCATCCAGCAGTGGCTGAGCGAGCTCTACAACAGCGGATTCGAGCAGCCAAGTGGTGCTAGTGAGTTTCTGGGCGTGCCAGCTGACCAAAGTATTATGTAGTGGCATGTAGTCCATGCCTTTGGTGAGTTCGAGGGTAATAAGGTAGGTGGCCATAACGCCTCTTTAACACAAAATACTGCAGAGGCCTTACATGGCGTGGACGTGCTAATCACTGCACTGGGAGGCTGCTGCCTTCGAGGTATACCTAATGTGGTTAGGCATTTTTCATAACATTAACTTTTATTAAGACAAGTTCCAATGCTGGCTAAAGGGGCCTGAGATATTTTCAGGCCCTTTATTGATGAGCGTCATATTCCGGCCTTAGCCGCCAATCAATACCGTGGGGTTACCCACCACGATAACGCCGCCGTGATCGGTGCTATCGCCCATCCGCGCGGCCTTCTTACCGTTAATCAGCACCGTGCCAGAACCGCTTTTGACTTTATCCGGCGGCCCCACGCAAACCAACATATCGCCTACCCGGGCAGCAGGCAGGCAGCCAATCAACACATTGGGTGAACCCACCACGATAGGGCCGCCCACGTGAGGGACGGTACCGGTGGTTTTGGGGCAAACATGCATGTGGGTAATGGTAGCGGCGGGTTTTCCCATGATGGCATCCTTGTCTGGGTAATGTGGCCTTGCTCCTGGCCAGCAGCGTTGTAATGGTACAGAGTGTTTGCGGTGCGAACCAAAACAGCTCTGGTCGTCTGCAAAGACAGTCTAGGCGCTGTTGCAGGTGGCATAAAAAGCAGGGCTGTAATAAGCAATTTTATATATGCCTGATCGCCAGGGGCGAAATGAGGTGGGTAATGAAAATTGGTGAACTGGCACAGGCTACCGGCGTAACGGTAGACACCTTGCGGTTTTGGGAGAAGCAGGGGCTGCTTGAAGCCAAAAGGGGTGACAACGGTTATCGCTATTACGATGACAGCTCGTTAAGTACCCTGCATTTTATTCTTTCCATGAAATCACTGGGCTTTTCCCTGGAGGATATTCGAGAGCTATTGGATATCCGGGTCGATATCGACAGTCATACCTGTGGCGAGGTGAAATCCGTCGTCGACGCTCACCTGCAACAGGTCGAATTACGTTTGGCCCAGCTGCAACAGATCCACCGTGCCCTCAGCGCCATGAGCAGCGCCTGCCAGGGGGGCCAGGAAGGGGCGAACAACTGCAGTATCTTGGAGGCGCTGGATAACCAGCCGCCATTGTCTTAATAAGGCGCTGCCAGCAGACTGTGAGCTGGCCTGAGATTTACCAAAGGCGCCTTGGCGCTGGGCTTTGGGAAAGCTATCATCCAAGCGTTAGGAACCTGGATAAAAGCGGGTAGGAATACCTAGCAGCAGTGTTAATTAAAAAGGTTAAGGCAGTCTTACACAGGCATCCTGTCATCTTTTTATGGTAGAAATGCCTTTTGCATTTACTGCAGCAAATATTAGGGTCATGCGGTTAGCCAAGTTTGCAGGATGCACCTGCTTTTGTTGAGAAACCGGCTCGTTTTAAAGCGTATCGCCCCAATGGGAGCACCCAAGGGAGTTGGAGCCTGAATGTCCAAGAAATCCTTAGAACAATTTTTTTCACGTCCGCAGAACCTGCCCCAGATCCCGCAGGTGGTGAAGGATCTTATCGCCACCTTCAATGATCCCGATACCGACGTGCGCACTGTTGCCGGCAAAATTGGCAAGGATGCGGTGATCACCGCCAAAACCCTGCGCCTGGCCAACTCGGCCCGGTATGGCCGTTCCCGCCAGGTAGCCACGGTGACCGAAGCCTCGGTGCGCCTGGGCCTGGATGTGCTGCGCAACATGGTGTTGGCTGCTGGCTTGGTGGATATCTACCCCAGCGTGCCGCATTTTGACCTCAAGGGCTTTTGGCGCCAGTCGTTCAATGTCGGTGAGTTGTGCCGGCTGTTGGCCGCTAAATCCAGCTGCGACAGCGAGCTGAGTTTTACCTGCGGCATGTTGCACAACATTGGTGAGCTGATCATCCACGCTGCCGAGCCTGATTTGGCTGCCGAGCTGGACGAACGTGTTTCAGCCGGTGAGGCCCGTGCCTACGCCGAACATGCGGTGCTGGGCTTTACCTACGCCGAAGTGGGCGCCGAGCTCTCCAGCCGCTGGCTGTTCCCGGACGTTATCCAGTTGGCCATCC
This sequence comes from Gallaecimonas pentaromativorans, assembly GCF_003751625.1. NCBI lineage: Bacteria > Pseudomonadati > Pseudomonadota > Gammaproteobacteria > Enterobacterales > Gallaecimonadaceae > Gallaecimonas > Gallaecimonas pentaromativorans. The sequence continues at coordinate 110,256 of NZ_RJUL01000010.1, read as the reverse complement.
GCAACCAGCGGGTGCCGTTGCTGGCCGAGCCTTTTAGCCAATATGCGGCCCTGGTGTACATGGCCTCTTATCTTGAGCGTCTGGAAGATGCCGGTGAAGACACACCGGTGGACTGGCCGCTGCAACTGGCCATCAAGCTCAATATCGATTGGGCCTTTGCGCTGGAAGCCAAGCTTAAGGTGCGCGACGAAGGCTCTGCCTACTCCATGTTGCTCGAATAACCCCCGCATCATTAAAAAACCCGCCAATCGGCGGGTTTTTTGTTTATTGAAATTGGTCCAGGGTTTTTAGGAACTGCGCCGGCTTTTGAAAGCCAGTCACCCGCAGCGCCGTTATCTCGTTACCGTTTTTGTCGAAAAACAGCAGGGTCGGCAGGCCGAGAATGTCGAAGTGATTGAGCATGGCCACCTGCTCGGTGGTGCTTTCGGTAACATCAGTTTGCAGCAGCACCATCTTTGCAAAGCGGGCCTTCACTTGTGGGTCTGAGAAGGTGTACTTCTCGAACTCCTTACAAGCCACGCACCAGTCGGCATAGAAATCCACCATGATGGGTGTTCCTTCGCTGGCGGCGGCCTTGATGGCGGCCTGCATCTCGGCAAGATTCCTGACCCGTTTAAAGTGGCCGTCTTGCGTGGTGCTGGCAACCGGCGTGGCAACCTGCGGTGCAAAGAGGGTTTGGTAGCCCAGCATGGCGCCGGTAAAAAGCCCCAGGAAGGCCACCAGGGTGCGAACCCCTTTCCAAAAGCCCGGCTGGCTGGCGCTATTGGCCTGGGCCAAGAAGGCAAAGGTCACCAGCAGCCACAATGCCCAGGCGATCAGCGCCCAGCTATCCGGTACCAGCCGGCCCAGCAGCAGGATGGGCACCGCCAGCAGGATAAACCCAAAGAGGTGCTTGATGGTTTCCATCCAGGCGCCAGCTTTGGGCAGCCACTTGCTGCCGGTGGAGCCAATCAGCATCAGCGGCAGGCCCATACCGAGGGACAGTACATAAAGAGCCAGGGCGCCGGTCATCAGGTTGCCGCTCTGGGCCACAAACAGCAGAGCGCCGGTTAAGGGCGCCGTGGTGCAAGGGCTGGCCACCAGGCCGGAGATCACCCCCATCACCAGCACCCCGGTTACCGAGCCGGCTTGCTGCTGATTAGACACCCGGTTAAGCCGCTCTTGCAGCGCCGACGGCAGTTGCAGGTTGGCGCCGCTAAACATCACCACCGCCAGCATCACAAACAGTAGCGACAGGCCAATCAGCACCACCGGGCTTTGAAATAGCGCTTGTACCTGGGCGCCGGCGCTCGCTACCAGCAAGCCCAGCGCCGTGTAGGTAATGGCCATGCCCTGCACATAGATAAAGGACAGCCACACCGCCCGGCCGGTGGTGAGCTTGTTGCCGGCACCGGCGATAATGCCGGTCAAAATCGGGTACATGGGGAAAACGCAGGGGGTAAAAGCAATAAGCACCCCGGCGCCAAAGAAGGCCAGCAAGGTCAGCCCAAGGCCGCTACCGGCCAGCATGGCGGCCAGTTTGTTTTGCTCGCTGACGTAACCTTGGGCTGGCGCATGGGATGGGGCCGCCGTTGCCGCTATCGGGTCGACCGGTACCGTTTTACGGGTGGGCGGGTAGCATAGGCCCTTATCGGCGCAGCCCTGGTAGCTCACCACCACGGTGGCGCCCTGGTTGATAGCGCTAAGGGGCACAGTAAAGGCCACTTGCTGATGGTACACCTCGGTCTTGCCGAAGAACTCGTCTTCGTGGTCTTGGCCCTGGGGCAGGGTGAGAGTGCCGGTGCTGACCCCCTTGCCTTCAACCTTGAAGCGAATTTTGTATAGGTAATAGCCGTTGGCGATGTCCCAATTCAGTTTCAGCTGCTGGCCGTCTTGCTGGAAGTTAAAGGCAAAGGCTTGGTCTTCCGGCAAAAATTGCGGCTCCTGCTGGGCCAGCAATTTATCGGCCTTGGGCAAGGGAATGCCGCCTGCCTGGGCAAAGAGCGGCAGCGTCAATGCCAGGAGCAGCCACAGGCGCTTAATCATGGGTAACCTCGCTCAGCCAGCTTAGGTAAGCCTTGGCGCCATCGGCTGCCGCCAGAGCCAGGATCTCAGGGTTGTCGTAGGGATGGACAGCGCTCAAGGCCGCCTCCAGGGCAGGGTAGCGTTGGCGCGTGGTTTTAATGATCATCTGCACTTCTTGGTCGTCACAAAGTTGGCCTTGCCAAAGATAGAGGGAGCGCACTTTAGGGAGCAGGTTGACACAGGCTGCCAACCCCTGTGTTAAAAGCTGTTTGGCCAGGCGTTCGGCGCTGGTTTGGTCGGGGCAGGTGCACAGCACCACCCATGCCTCGGTCATGTTCATCTCCTTTTCAGGCGGCTGCCTTACCTTAACCTGTCGCCGTGGTGGGCAAAAGCAGACAAATCCCCAAACCGGCTTGAAAACGGACCCGCTCGCCCCCAGCTTTCTTTCAAGCCCTTTTAAGGAGGCCTCATGTTCGGCCGACTCTTCCTGTTATTTTTGATTGTTCCCTTTGTCGAGATCACGTTGCTGATCAAGCTGGGGGGCATGATTGGCGTGGTACCCACCATCGCCCTGATGATCATCACTGCCGTGATTGGTGCCCGGCTGGTCCGCCAGGCCGGTTTTTCCACCTGGATGGAGGCCCAGCGGCGCATGGCGGCCGGCGAAATGCCCGGCCAGCAAATTTGTGAAGGTCTGGTGCTGCTGAGCGCCGGTGTCATGCTGGTCACCCCAGGCTTGTTGACCGATATCGCCGGTATTGCGCTGTTGCTGCCGAGTGTGCGCCGCAAACTGGCAGCGCAGCTGGGTAAGCGCATGGTGGTGCAAACCGTTGCTGGCACCGGCCCCATGGGCGGCCAGCAAGGGCAACCAGGCCAATACCGTGAACACAGCACCATTGACGGTGAGTTTGAGCGCAAGGATTAAAAATTTTTCACTGCCCCTCTTGGAAAGCCTCTGATGGCTCCCCATATAGGGTGCAACACCGATTTGGGCCACGACGGCCCTTTATTAAAAACGTTCTGACTTAAACGTTTAGGAGACTTTCAGATGAAACTGCGTCCGTTGCATGACCGCGTCATCGTCAAGCGCATCGAAGTTGAAGCCAAATCTGCTGGCGGCATCGTGCTGACCGGCTCTGCCGCTGAAAAATCCACTCGCGGCGAAGTGCTGGCCGTAGGTCAGGGCCGTGTTTTGGATAACGGCGAGGTCAAACCCCTGGATGTCAAGGTGGGTGACAAGGTTATCTTCAACGACGGCTACGGTGTCAAAACCGAGAAGCTCGACGGCCAAGAAGTGCTGATCATGAGCGAGTCCGACATCCTGGCGATTGTCGAAGGTTAATTGACCGTTTTTTAGAGGATTTAGAAAAATGGCAGCAAAAGAAGTCAAATTCGGTAACGATGCCCGCGTTAAAATGCTCAAGGGTGTGAACATCCTGGCTGATGCGGTAAAAGTCACTCTGGGCCCCAAAGGCCGTAACGTGGTACTGGACAAGTCCTTCGGCGCGCCGCTGATCACCAAAGACGGTGTGTCCGTGGCCAAAGAAATCGAACTGGAAGACAAGTTCGAGAACATGGGCGCCCAGATGGTCAAGGAAGTCGCTTCCAAGGCCAACGACGAAGCCGGCGACGGCACCACCACCGCCACCGTACTGGCCCAGGCCATCGTTAACGAAGGCCTCAAAGCCGTTGCCGCTGGCATGAACCCGATGGATCTCAAGCGCGGCATCGACAAAGCCGTTATCAAGGCCGTGGAAGAGCTCAAAGCCCTGTCCGTGCCTTGCTCCGATTCCAAAGCCATTGCCCAGGTTGGCACCATCTCCGCCAACTCCGATGAAACCATCGGCAACATCCTGGCCGAAGCCATGGACAAAGTTGGCAAAGAAGGCGTTATCACCGTTGAAGAAGGCCAAGGCCTGCAAGACGAGCTGGACGTAGTGGAAGGTATGCAGTTTGACCGCGGCTACCTGTCTCCCTACTTCATCAATAACCCTGACAACGGCAGCGTTGAGCTGGACAGCCCCTTCATCCTGCTGGTTGACAAAAAAATCTCCAACATCCGCGAGATGCTGCCGACCCTCGAAGGCGTGGCCAAGTCTGGCAAGCCGCTGCTGGTGATCGCTGAAGACGTGGAAGGCGAAGCCCTGGCTACCCTGGTGGTGAACACCATGCGCGGTATCGTCAAGGTGGCTGCCGTTAAGGCCCCTGGCTTTGGCGACCGTCGTAAAGCCATGCTGCAAGATATCGCCATCCTCACCGGCGGTACCGTGATCTCCGAAGAGATTGGCATGGAGCTGGAAAAGGCCGGCCTGGAAGAACTGGGTCAAGCCAAGCGTGTGGTTATCACCAAAGACGAAACCACCATCATCGACGGTATCGGTGAAGCTGCCGCCATCGAAGCGCGCGTTAAGCAAATCCGTGCCCAAATCGAAGAGTCCACTTCCGACTACGACAAAGAAAAACTGCAAGAGCGCGTGGCCAAACTGGCTGGCGGTGTTGCCGTTATCAAAGTCGGCGCCGCTACCGAAGTGGAAATGAAAGAGAAGAAAGCCCGCGTTGAAGACGCCCTGCACGCTACCCGCGCCGCAGTGGAAGAAGGCGTGGTGCCTGGCGGCGGTGTTGCTCTGGTGCGCGTTGCCTCCAAGCTGGGCGAGCTGACCGCTGAAAACGAAGACCAGAACCACGGCATCAAGATCGCCCTGCGTGCCATGGAAGCGCCGCTGCGCCAGATCGTCTCCAACGCCGGTGGTGAAGCCTCCGTTATCGCTGCCAAAATCAAAGACGGCAGCGCCAACTTCGGTTACAACGCCGGTAACGATACCTTTGGCGACATGCTGGAAATGGGTATCCTGGATCCGACCAAGGTCACCCGTAGCGCTCTGCAGTTCGCCTCTTCTGTGGCCGGTCTGATGATCACCACCGAAGCCATGGTCACCGAACTGCCTAAGTCCGATGCCCCTTCAGCCCCCGATATGGGCGGCATGGGTGGCATGGGCGGCATGATGTGATGCCAGCTCATTGAGCCCTTCGAAAAAGCCCCGCACTGCGGGGCTTTTTTATTGCCTGTTGCAAACCGCTTTTTTGCCTGAAAAGCCTTGCCCTGCCTTTGCAAATACGCAAAAGCGGCGCTAAAAGCGCGGCGTTATCTTAAGCATATTCAACTCTGGACGAAGCTTTTATGCCCTGATACATTGCCATCGCCATTAAAAAGGGAATTAAAAATGAAAAAGTTAGGAATTTTTCCTGTTGCACTTTTACTCACCGCTTGTGGCGGCGGCGGTGGTTCTTCAGAGACTCCCCAAGATACAACCCCAAGCCAGCCTCCTGTTACTACGCCTACCCAGCGTATCAGCCTGACTGCTGTCAGCTACAACGCCTGTAACGTGGAAACCCCTCTGGCCGGCGTGGATGCGGTGCTGCAAGACAGCGCAGGTCAAGTGGTGGCTCATTACCAGACCGACAGCCAAGGCCACATCGATGGCGCCTGGCCCTCTACTGCCAAACACCTGACCGTCGTCAATGCCCACGGTGGTTTAGATGCCAGCACCACCCTGGATGCGACGCCTGGCGAGCAGGGCACTGTTTACTTCAGCGATTTCAGTAACGAGGACGGGTGCAGCTGCCGGGATATCACGGTAGATGTCAGCGCCTTCGCCTTTTCCAACAGTGGCGCAAAACTGTTGCTGGGGTCTTCGTCTTACTCCCTGAATGGTCAAACTGACGTTATTTTCAACAGCTGTTCAAGTCTGGCGAGTTCGAGTGACCAGACCTTGGATATTCAGCTGATGGATACCGACGGCACTGCTAAAGCCGGCAAATTGGATTTAAGCGCGGTAACCAATGCGCTAACCCTGACGCAAGATGACTTTACCGCCCCAGGTGTCGCGGTGGCCGGCAGCCAGTACTTCAACGCTTATCAGGTCACTGCCCGAGGCAAGCGAGGTGACTATTGGGGCTGGACTAACAACGCCGATATGGGCAATACCGCGGCGCTGATCTACCCTGCGGTCAGTCAGAACAACTTCGTCACTCTCTATCAGATTGGCGATCAAATCCCCGCCGATGGCGTTGTGGCGTCCAACTATGCCTCTATTCGGGCTCGGGTCGCAGCCGACGGTAGTGTCGATGAACCTAACGTACCCGTGGTCGGCCAGGCATTTTGGGGCAGTACCCTGGCGTTGCTGCAAGATATGGAAGGGGATGCACCGTACTTTTATGATTTCAGCAGCGAAGCGGACGGCATGAGCAGTTTCAGTGTCGTTGTTGCGGGCACCGACACCAGTGGCAATAACGTCTCCTGGCTTATCTCCGGGCCGGTAAAAGGTGAGATCCCAGATCTCAATTTACCCACGGCATTGGCCAATCAGCTTACCGATATTAATCTCCAGAGCATGGATATTTACCTGAGAGGGTACGGCGATGGTATTAGCTGGGCTGATTTCCAGAAGCTGCAACGGGAAGGGACCATTGGAATAGATAGCCAACTGGATAACTACCGTATCAAGGACGTCTATTTCCAAATTACCGACTCGGTGACGGCTGGTAAAAAGCTTAGCCAGTCCCAGCGTCAACCAACAGTGCAATGGTTTGGCCCTGGCCGGGATGCAAAATAACCCATCACCCCATTTAAAAAACCCCGCTAATGCGGGGTTTTTTATCGGTGCGACTGGCAATTCATCACCGTCTTTAGCCTGTTGAGTGAAAGCCAGAAAAACCAGTAAAAGGCATTTAAATACCTCTAATTTCGGCTAACGCCTGAGTTTTTTGCTGTTAAGCAAGGGTTTAGGCGAAATAGGTTCAATTGCGCATGTTTTAATCGCTTACAAGGATGATAAAAAGATGCGTCGTTGGATGTGGTTGGCGCTGCTGGTACTGCTTGTCCAGCAGAGCGACAGCCTTAAAGCCGTGGCTAAGGCACATGATATTTGGCCCTTTGGGCAAGCAAAAGCTGAGCTTTACACCAACGACTGGTGCGTTGCCTGCGTACGCACCGAAACGTTGGTCAAGGCCCTGAATATGCCAGTGCAAAGGGTTAATCTTGATTACTCGGCGCAAGCTGACGACATTAAAAAGCGTTTTGGTGAAGGGCCGCTGCCCATCCTGGTGATGGGGGATGAGGTTATTCGCGGTTACGAGCCCAAGCGCACCGAAGCCCTATGGAAAAAGCTGCAAAGCCAGTCAGTTATGGCCACCTTGCTTGCCCCGTCTTCCTTGTAAAAAAACAGCTCTGTTGTCGTCACTCCTTCACCAACAGGCCTTAGCCTTTTGGCTTTGTTATGCTGGAAGGCACTAAGGAGTGCGGTATGACTCAATCCGAATTTGAAACGGTGCTGGCCAACGGCTTTCGGCCACCCTTGGAAATCGTTGCCACCGAGATGGTGATATTCCTGCTGCGGGTGCGCATCGGTGATGAGCTGCTGTGGGTAAAAAATGCAAAGGGAGAGCTGCTACGTTTTAGCGCTTCCCAAGAAGCGTGCCGCTGGCTCTGGGACCGGGGTGTTACCGAAGCCACTCTGGTTACCGAGGGTTATTGGGACGCCGAAGTGGGCGGCGGCTCAGACCCTGGCATTCGCCATCAGCTGTATTTTCATTAGCGCCCCTGACGGCATTTTTGACAGGCTGCCCTGAAAAAGGATAAGCAGTAGGCTGGTGCAAAAGATTGCTAAAAGGTGCGGCGGTGGATTTTCGCAATAAGATCTCTTCTTCTCGTTATTACCAGCGCAATGTAAAACCTCTTGAGCTTTCCGTTTTTGAAAGCGACCGGGGCCGTATTATCAATTCAGCCGCCGTCCGGCGCTTGCAGCAAAAGACCCAGGTTTTTCCCCTTGAGCGCAACTCGGCGGTGCGCAGCCGCCTGACCCATTCCATGGAAGTACAGCAGGTCGGGCGCTTTATCGTGCAGACCATTTTTGCCCGGCTTGAAAAACAGGAGCTGCTGGCCAAAACCGGCCTGGCTGGCCTTGAGCGCCACGTAGAAAGCCTGGTGGAGATGGCTTGCCTGATGCACGATATCGGCAACCCGCCCTTTGGCCATTTTGGCGAGCAAGCCATCAATGACTGGTTTGGCCGTAACCTGGCGGATTGTTACCCGGTGGTGGCCGGTGAAACGTTGCAACTGCCTGATGATTTGGTCCGGGATATTTGCGGCTTTGAAGGTAACGCCCAGGCCATTCGCCTGGTGCATAGCCTGCTCAATCTCAACCTCACCTTTACCCAGGTGGCGGGCATTTTGAAATACACCCGCTGCGGCACCGAGCCAAAGCCCACCGAGGGAGCGCCTGGCCATTATCTAAAAAAGAAAGTGGGCTTTTATTTTAGCGAGCAGGCTTATGTAAACCGGCTTTGCGACCAGCTGCATATGGAGCCGGGTTGTCGCCACCCTATTAGTTACATCATGGAAGCGGCCGACGATATTTCCTATTGCATCGCCGATCTGGAAGACGCGGTAGAAAAAGACATTCTCGACCTGGATAAGTTAAGCGGAGCATTAAAAAGCGAGTTTACTGACATCGTTAAAGGTTTCTCGCACCTGGCTACCCAGCCTCCCGAGAGCTTTGATTTGCCGGCCATGCTCGATAAGGCCAAAACCAAGGCGACCCTGTTTGATGCTACCGCCGTCAGCCAATTTTTTATCGAGTTCCGGCTGAAGATCCTCCATCCCCTGGTCAAGTACGCCGCCGAGCGTTTTATTGGAAACCTTGATGCGATTTACCACGGCCATTTCAACGAAGCGTTACTGGAAGATGAAAGCTACGCCCACGCCATCACTAAGGCGCTTAAAAACGTCGCTTTCAAATACGCCTTTTGCGATAAGGAAGTCGAAGCCAGGGAGCTGCAGGGCTACAAGGTGATCACCGGGCTGTTGGATATTTACCGGCCGCTACTGCAATGCCCGCGAGCGCAGTTCAATCAGGTAATGGCCCAGGAGCCCAAGGCGCCGCTGCTGGAAAAGCGGCTTTTTAAAAAGCTCTCCGGCAAGCATGTCCATGCTTACTCACAGGCGGTAAAAGGCCAGGACGACGCCATCGAGTTTTATTACCGCTGCCGGCTGCTACAGGATTATGTCAGCGGCATGACCGACCAATTTGCCTACGACGAATACCGGGCCTTGATGGTGATAGACTGAACCCCCCTTTCCCCCATAAGGCCTGCCGTGATGTTTATTTTGTCCCTGAGCTATATCAAACCCCTCGATGAGGTTGACCAGCACCTTGAGGCTCACCGCAACTGGTTAAAGGGCGCTTATCAGGCCGGTATTGTGCTGGCCTCCGGCCCTAAAAATCCCCGTGATGGCGGCGTTATTCTTTGCCGCTTGGCTGACCCTGAGCTGGTCTCGGCTTTTATCGAGCAAGACCCTTTCCACCAGGCCGGGGTGGCGAGTTATGAGGTAATCGAGTTCACCGCGACCCTGGCTGCCGAGGGCCTGGAGAGGCTACTGGATTAAGCCCCTGGCCCTGGGTTTGGATCGTTGTCAGCCGCTCTACGCCACACAGCCTATACAAGGCTGGACAGCACGGCACCATTACCGGAAACTGCCCCCTTTTGCGGGCTCGGAGAACCACCATGGCGTTGGGTGCCACTATCTACAAGGCGCAGCTGAATATCAGCGATCTGGAACGGCACTACTATGGGGAGCATCAGCTGACCCTGGCCTGCCACCCATCGGAAACCGAAACCCGGCTGATGGTGCGGCTGCTGGCCTTTATCGCCCACGCCGATGACGACCTGACCTTTACCAAGGGCCTTAGCAGCGACGACGAGCCCGACTTATGGCTCAAGGCGCCAGATGGCCGCATCCTGCTGTGGATAGAGCTGGGCGAGCCGACGGTCAAACGCATCAAGCAGGGCTTGTCTCGGGCCGAGAAGGTGTTGGTGTATTCCTACGGCGCCCGCGGCGCCGAGCAGTGGTGGAAGCAGTTCGGTGACGAAATAAAGGCCCTTAAACGCCTTGAAGTGCTGAACATCGGCTTTGAGCAGCTGCCAGCCCTGGCGGCCTTTGCCAAAAAGAACATGGCCCTGAGCGCGACCTTGATGGAAAGCCAGTGGCTGCTCACCGACGGCGAGCGCTCAGAAGAATTCAGCTTCGAGCGCTGGCTGTAAGCACCAACAACAAGCCCGCCAATCGGCGGGCTTTTTTACCTCAGAAGCTGTACTTGATGCCAACGCCGACATTGCGGCCCGGTTGGCTGTAGCGCTCGATATTCTGGCTTTGGGTGCTCAAGGTGCGCACCTGGCTCCACACCCAATACTTTTTATCCAAGAGGTTAAAAAGGCCGGCCGAGAGCTGCAGTTGTTCAAGAGGCCGGTAGTAGGCGGTCATGTCCACCACGGTGAAGCTCGGGGTGGCCAGCCATTGGTTGGCGGTGGTGATGTCACTGGGCTTTTTGCGCGCAGTCCAGGTGACATTGAGGCTGCTGCCCCAATTGCCGGCCGGGGCGTCGTAATCAAGGCCAGTGTAGAGTTGCAGCGGCGAGACCGAGTCCAGCGGCGCATTGTCGCCGGTATTTTTACCGTCGGCATAGGCTGCCGCGCCTTTGAGGCGCAGGCCTTCGGCGCTCCCCCAAAAGGTGCCAAGGTCCAGGGTGCCTTTTAATTCCACCCCTTTGATGCGCACCTTGTCGAGGTTCTGGGAGGTAAATTCGCCCAGGCTGTACTCGGCTGAGGCGCCAAGGGGTACCTGGCTTTCGATGAAGTTGCGGTAGTGGTTGTCAAAGAAAGTCAGCTCGGCGTCGCCATGGCTGGTGCTCAGGCGCAGCCCCAACTCACTAAAGGTGCTTTGCTCGGATTTGAGGTTGGGGTTGGGCCTGATGATGTACGAGTAGTTGTTGCCGCCAAAGCTGACGTTGTTCTCGTAGTAGTAGTAGAGGTCGTTGATGCTGGGGGCGCGAAAGCCGCTGCCGTAGCGGCCAAAGAGCGCCAAGGGGCCGGCCACTTGCCAGTTGAACCCCAGTTGGCCGGTCAGCTTGTGGTTTTTGCTGTCGCCCCAGTCGGCCACATAGCTGTCGGCCTGGGTGCGGTAGTGGTAGTTGTCGTAACGCAGCGCCGGCAGCAATGCCAAGCTGGGGCTCAGTTGCCAGTTGTCTTCAAGGTAGAGGCCATAAATGTTGCCGTCAGCCTTGGGGGAGAAGCGGCTGGTGTCGGTCACTCCGTCCACGGTGTTGTGGTTGAGGTTTTCGTAGTCCTGGTGCTGGTAGTTGGCGCCGTAGCGAAGGCTGTGGCTGCCCAGTTGCTTGGCCAGGTTAATGCGCCCCTGGTAGCCCTTTTGGTCGTAAAAGCGATTCACCAAGCGGTGGCTGGTGGCGCTGTTAATCAAGGTACCGTTCTCGGTGCGGGTTTTCTGGTAATCAAGCTGCCAGTGCAGCTGATCAAACAGCACAAAATCGCCCCCTAAGGTTTGGAACAGCCCCAAGCGGTTGCGGGTGATGTCGTCGTCGGAGCGGTTAAGGGCGGTGGCGCTACTTTCCGAATAGAGCTTGATGGCCGATTGGCCGTTGAAGTGCTCACCGACTACCCCAAGCTGGTTGTCGCTACTGATGTGCCAAATGGCTTTGCCCAGGACGTTGTCAGACTGGTTGTCGCCCGGGTTGACGGCGCCCCTGCCCGGGCCGCGAATATCGCTGCCGCCGCCATGGTTTTCGGTTTCCTGGCCGTCGCGGCGGGTATACACCAGCAGGGATTCCACCGCGCCATGACGGTTGGCGAGGGTAGCGGTTTCGCTGTAGCGCTCGGCGTCGCTGCGGTAACCGGCTTGCAGCGACAGGTAGCTATCGTTGCCGTTGGCGCTGAGGAAATCAGCCGGATCTTTGGTGCGAAACTGCACCACACCGCCTAAGGCGCCGGAGCCGGCGCTGACATCGCCGCCTTTGATGATGTCCATGCGGGCCAGGGCGTCCATATCCACGGTGTTGCGGCCCGATTGCAGGTAGGTGGTGGTGGGGCCGTAGCTGTCGGCCAGTTCCACTCCGTCTACCAGGATTTTGACCCTGTTGCCGTCCATGCCCCGGATATTGATGCTGCCAATGCCAAAACGTTCGTCACGGGTGACCGACACCCCGGGCTCGTAGCGCAGCACGTCGCTCAGGTCGGCGCTGAGGTTGCGGCTTATTTGCTGCGCATCAATGGAGACGATGGCGGTGTCGGGCTTGGCCTGCTGGGCCCGCTGGCCTTGCACCACGATACGTTCCAAATCCTTGTTGGCGGCGTCAGGGGTCTGCTGCTCGGCCACGGCCTGGCCGGCGCAGCACAGCGCCAGCAAGGCCCATTGGGGGGACGGTTTCATTGCGTGTGATTCCCTTGGTTCAGCAAAGATGGCCAGAGGTTATCACTTTGCAAATGAGAATTAATATCAAATAAGTGTTATTCTTATTTGTTTCCTTATGAACTGCCAGGTTGACGGGATGAACAGAAAGAGCAGATACAAAAAAGCCCTGCTTGGCAGGGCTTTTGGATCACACCTGAAGGTCTATGTGCTGGCCCTTGGGGCCATCGGCAGGGGGCGCTGACATCTGGGCGTCGTCAACGCTGCCGGCGCTTTCAATCAGGTTAAGCGCCATGGCGCCTTGCTGGCGGATCTGAGAGTTGGTGTAGTTGGCTGCAATCACTTCGTACTGGCCACCTACCTGTACGCTGTTTACGTTCATCACGCCTCCATCAAAGACTCGGCGATATCGCCGGGTTCTACTTCCAGCCCTTCCAGTTCATCGTTCCAGTCGGGGCCTACCAGAATGTCGTCCTCGGCCAGATTGGGCAGCCACAGTTCGACAAAATCGGTCAGGCTGATACGCTCGGCCTGATATTCCGCCCATTGATCAACGCAATGACGCTGGGCTTCTTCCTTGCTGGACCAAAAAGGCATGACTTCGGTGTCTTCGAACTCGGCGGAGTCGCAGATCACCCAGCCTTCTTCACAGCTCAGGCTCCACAGTTCGCCAGTTCGCTGGATGGTTGCAAGGAAGGTATCGTAGCTTTTTTGCCATTGGGTCATGGGCAGATCCTTAAAGGTGGGTCGGCGACATTATCGCCTTAATTGAGCCAGGGCGTGCGACTATTTTAGGGCAATGTTCACAGCTTGCCGGATTTAGGGGCTGGTGATACCCAAATCGGCCACCAGTTGCCCCAGCCAATCGGCAAAGAGCCTGAGGGGTTGGCTCTGGTGGCGTTTTTGCGGATACAGGATGGCCAGCGGCATGGGCGGCGGCGGGTAGTCGGCCAGCACCTCCACCAACAGGCCCTTATCCACTTGCTCCTTGAGATCGTAACGGGGCCCCTGAATAAGGCCAAAACCGGCCAGGCCTGCCGCCACATAGGTGTCGGCGCCGTTGGTGCTCAAATCAAAACCAAGCATCTGTGGCTGATAGCCCCCCTCGACCTTGAATTCCAGCGGCTCGATGCGGCCATTAGAGGGCAGGGCAAAGGCCACCATCCGGTGCCGGGTAAGCTCTGCCGGGTGCTTGGGAGTGCCATGGCGGGCCAGATACGCCGGGGAGGCCAGCGTTGCCTGAGGCATGTGCCCCAAGGGTTTGGCAATAAGGCTGCTGTCTTTTAAGGGGCCGGCCCGCAGCACCGCATCCACCCCCTCTTTGACCAAGTCGATGGGCTGGTCGGCAATGCTCAGCTGTAAGGTGATACCGGGGTAGCGCCGCTGAAATTGGGCGAGCTCTGGCACCACCACCAGCCGCGCCAGGCGGGTGGGCAGGTTCAGGTGCAAGGTGCCACCAGCGGGGCGGCCGGGCAAAAAGAGGGTCTCCAACTCCTTCCAGTCGGCCACCAGTTGCCTTGCCTTGTGGCTAAAAGCTTCCCCCTCTTGCGTCAGGCTGACTTGGCGGGTGGTGCGCACCAGCAGCTGCACCTTGAGTTGGTTCTCCAGGCGCTGCACGGCCTGAGTCACAGTGGAGCGGGGCAGGTTCAAACTGCTGGCGGCCCGGGTAAAGCTGCGGGCATCGCAGACCCGCAAGAAGATGGCCAGGGTACGAAGGCGGTCCATGAATTGTTCGTGATTTACAAACAGTAAAACCCTTATACCCCGGTTTATTGCAAACACCAAACAGGCGCATGCTGTAGCCCTTCACCGATGGAGGTAGTGATGAAACAACGTCAATTGGGCGCTAATGGCCCGCTGGTATCGGCTCTGGCACTTGGCTGCATGGGCATGAGCGAGTTTTATGGCAAAGGCGATGACGCCGAATCCCTGGCAACCCTGGACCTGGCGCTGGAAAAGGGCGTCAACTTCTGGGATACCGCCGATGTCTACGGCCCCCACAGCAATGAAACCCTACTGGCCAAGGCCCTCAAAGACCGGCGCAGCCAGGTCTTTTTGGCCAGCAAGTTCGGCATAGTGCGTGACCCTAGCGACCCGGCCAAAAGAGGCGTCAACGGCCGCCCCGATTACGTGCGCCGCTCGGTTGAAGGCAGCCTGAAACGGCTGGGCACGGACCATCTCGACCTCTACTACCAGCACCGCCCCGACCCAACGGTGCCGGTGGAAGAAACCGTCGGCGCCATGGGCGAACTGGTCAAAGAAGGTAAGGTGCGGTTTTTGGGCCTAAGCGAAGTGGACGCGGCCACCTTGCGGCGGGCCCACAAGGAGCATCCCATCAGCGCCGTGCAAAGCGAATATTCCCTCTGGACCCGTGACCCCGAGCGCGAAGTGCTGGCCAGTTGCGCCGAGCTGGGAGTCGGTTTTGTGGCCTACAGCCCCTTGGGGCGAGGCTTTTTAAGCGGCGCCATTCGCTCGGTAGAGGATTTTGACGCCGATGATTTTCGCCGTGGCAACCCGCGTTTTATGGGGGAGAACTTCCAAAAGAACCTGGCGCTGGTGGACGCGATAACCGCCCTTGCCAGGGACAAAAATGTCAGTGCCAGCCAGTTGGCCTTGGCCTGGCTGCTGGCCAAGGGCGAGCATGTTGTGCCGCTTTTTGGCACCAAGCGCCGCCGTTATCTGCTGGATAACCTGGGAGCTTTAGAGGTGAGCCTAAGCGCCCGAGAGCTGGCCGAGATAGACGCCGTCTTCCCGCCTGAAGTGGCCGCCGGCACCCGTTACAGCAGCGAGGTGATGAAGCTGTTGCCACGTTGACCCAAAGGGCAGGCCAGGCCTGCCCTTCTATACTCCTTGTGCCTATCACTGCAAGGAGCACCCCATGTCCGTCAAACCCATCCCCGACGGCTACCACAGCCTCACTCCCTATCTTGTTGTCAACAACGCCAATGACGCCATCGCCTTTTACCAGCGCGCCTTTGGCGCCGAACTGATGCTGCGCCTGGATATTCCGGGTACCCAGCAAGTGGCCCATGCCGAGCTTAAATTCGGCAACAGCCACCTGATGCTGACCGAAGAAAACCCCCAGTGGAACAGCGTCAGCCCCGCTACCCTTGGCGGCTCGCCGCTGTCGCTGATGTTTTATGTGCCGGATGTGGACGCTGCCTTTGCCCGCGCCCTTGAAGCCGGGGCGGTCGAGGTAATGGCGGTGCAAAACCAGTTTTATGGCGATCGCTCAGGCACCTTGAAAGATCCCTTCGGCCATATTTGGACCCTGGGCACCCATGTGGAGGATGTAGGCCTGGAGGAGCTTGGCCAGCGCATGGCGGCCATGTTCAGCGCCAGCTAATCGGCGCCGGCTTTGAGTGCATACATGCTGCTGTCGGCGGCGGCCAGCAGTTCTTCAAGGCTACAAGGGCCTTGCTGATAGTGAACGCCGACCGTGGCACTGACCTTGAAGTTGGGGTGGCCAGGTACCATCACCGCCGAGAGTTGGCGGCGTAGCCGCTGGGTCAGCTCTGCCAATTGCTCGCGCTGGCCGCGGCTGTAAACCACAAACTCGTCTCCGGCGTAACGGCCCAAGGTGGCCTCGTGCCCCAGCAGGCGTTGGGTGACATTGGCAACGGTAACCAGCGCCTTATCGCCCCCCAGGTGGCCGTGTTGGTCATTCACCGCCTTAAAGGCGTTGAGGTCGATAAAATACACCGCTTGCCACTGCTCTGGGGCAATGCAGGATTGGCCCGCTACCGCCTTTTGCCAGCCCTGGCGGTTAAGAATGCCGGTTAGCGGATCGGTCAGCGCCATATGCAGGGCCTGGCGGTGTTCTTGTTTTATGACCCTAAGGCGCCGCGCCACCATGTAAGCGAGCAGCATGGCCTCCAAGAGGGCCGCAATAATCAGACCGTAGTAAGCAATAAAGTCGCCGCCGTTTGCGGTCTGGCGGCGGGTCAGTATCCCCACCAGCAGCAGCGCCAGCGCCACGGCTGTCCATAGGCCGTCACGGTCGCCTTTTACGGCCCGCAGTAGCGCTAGCCCCATCAGGCACAGCTGCAACCAGATGGTTAGCAGGCCCATCAGGGCATCGAGCAACTTGTGGGTGTTGCCAAAGGCCAAGGTGATCAGAGAAAAGAGCAACACAAACAGGGCCGGCAGCTGCACCAGCCAGCGGCAAAAGCGCGGGTGATGCCTTGGCAGCGCCAAGAACTGGGCAAAAAAGAGGGTACCGGTAAATACCGTTAACCCAGCCAGGGGCAGGGAAGGCACCAACCAGTAGCTTTGCCCGGCCAGCAGCAGGGGGATACCCTCCTGGGTCGCGAAGAACCAGGCCGTGGCCAGGGTATAGGCGCTATAGAGCCCAAACTGCCACTCCCCCATGCGCAGCCACAGCAGCAAGTTATAAAACGACAAGGCCAACGCGACCCCAAGGTAGCTAAACATCATGGCGTTATGGCGGATATTGGCCTGGCGGTAATGGCGCCGGTCGCTGAGCTGAAAACTCAGCGGCCGTGGCAGGTCGCTCTGAACGGTAAAAAGGGCGCTGCTGCTCCCTTTGGGGATGGGGTAGGCCAGGCGATGATTGGGCTCGGCCTCAATAGCCGTGCCAGCCATTTCCAACTTCGGCTGATGCAGGGCCAGGGCGCGAAACTGCAATACTGCCTCAGTGGCAAGGTCTTGGCAGCGAACGGTGATGGCAACCTTGCCGCCCTCTATGGCAATGGCTCGTTGCGGGCCGTCAAGGGTGGCGGTTTGGCTAGCCGAGCCTGCGCTCAACTGGCATTGCCCGGCAAAGGCGGGTAGGCAGCATAGCATCAGAATAAACACTGCCAACAGCCGCATGGCACCCTCGTATCGTGGCAGGGAGAATGCAAAGGAGTGTAGGCGTTTTAGTGTGGCTTGCCTATGGCAGCGCCTGGTGATGGCGGGCTGCTAAGGACTTTTATCTGGTCAATGACTGCCATATTGGCGATGGCGTCCCGGCCGCCGGTAAGGGGGGCCCTGCCGTCTTCAAGGCAGGCCTTCACGTGCGCAAGCTGGTAGTAAAAGGTGCTTTGGCGGGTGTCGATGCTGTATTGACGGCAACCTTCGGCACCGTGAATGCGAAAAAGGTGGTGGCGCTGGGGGCTGATGGGGTTAATGGCCTCGATAAGGCCGCGCTCCCCTTCGATGCTGATGTGGCTGTCGCCGCCTTTTTTGAGATGCTCGCCCATGGCGCAGCCGATATAGCCGGTCACGCCGCCGGTAAAAGCGAGCTTGGCCTGGGTCGCTACATCCACCTGGCCGTTAGAGATGGCCTGGGCCTGGGCAACCTCCGGCTCGCTGCCCATCAGGGTGCGCAGCCAATGCACCGGGTAGCAGCCCAAATCCATTAAGGCGCCGCCGCCAAGGGCGCGGTTGTGGCGCAGCGAGTCGGCCCGGTAGGGGATCTGCGCTTCAAAATTTGCCCTTAAGGTGTGTACCCGGCCAACAACGCCCTCGGCCAACAGCCGTTCCAGCTCAATAAAAAAGGGGTGGAAGCGGTAGTGAAAAGCTTCCATCAGCAGCAGCCCACGGGCCTTGGCCGCCGCCACCATGGCGGCTGCTTCGGTGGCGTTCATGGCAAAGGGTTTTTCGCACAGCACCGCCTTGCCGGCGTCCAGCGCCTTTAAGGTCCAGGGGCCGTGCAGGCTGGGGGGGAGGGCGTTGTAGATAAGGTCGATGTCCTCTCGCTCAACCAACGCCTGGTAGCTGGGGCTAACGTTTTGAATGCCGTGCTGGCGGGCATAGGCCTCGGCTTTGGCTTCATGGGAGGCCGCCACCGCCTGGATGGTCACCCCCAGCAGGCGGGCCGGTTCGATAATGGCTTGGGGGGCGATGGCGGCCGCCCCCAAAATGCCGATGCGAAGGCTCATGCCGATGCCTCAGGCAGCCTTACCCGCAATTGGTATCGGCGACCGGGTTCTAAGCCGGTTAGGCGCTGG
Source organism: Gallaecimonas pentaromativorans (assembly GCF_003751625.1). Classification (NCBI taxonomy): domain Bacteria; kingdom Pseudomonadati; phylum Pseudomonadota; class Gammaproteobacteria; order Enterobacterales; family Gallaecimonadaceae; genus Gallaecimonas; species Gallaecimonas pentaromativorans. Next base: position 92,040 of record NZ_RJUL01000010.1, on the reverse strand, counting down.
CCAGCCACGGCTTTACCGTCCAGCTCCAGGGTGATGGCGCTCACCCCAGGTTCGCGCCGCATCTCAACCTCAAGCTCGGCGCCGCGAAAGCGGCGGGTCACTTTGGCGCTTTGCCAATGGGCCGGGAGTTTTGGGGTGACCCGCAGCGCGTCGCCGTCCCCTTTGAGGCCAAACAGGCCATCGATCAGGCAGCGGTAAAACCAATGGATGGTACCGGTGTTAAAAAGCTGGCTGGAGCGGCCGGCGGTGCGGGGGAATTGGCGGTAGGCACCCCGGTAGTAGTTGGGGATAAACACCGGCAGCTGGCCGCGGGCAAGAGCGGTGTCATCGCAGGGCAGCATCTGGCGCAGCAGGGTATAGCCCTTGTCGGCCAGGCCCGCTTCATAAAGGGCGTACACGTAAAAGGCGCTGGCATGGTTATACACCGAGCCGTTTTCGGCAGAGCCGGGGTGCTTTTGGGTCACCCTGCCTATGTGCTCGTGCATGCGGGTGTAGGCCGGGGCCAGCATCGCCACCCCATAAGGGGTTTCAAGTTGCTCGGTGACCGCTGCCATCAGGCTCTGCTGCTGCTCGGGGCTGGCGGCGCCACTCAGCATGGCCCAGCTCTGGGGGTTTAAGAAGATGCGCCCTTCCTCGTCGCTGGCCACCCCAAAGGCCTGGCCGTTGTCGCTGATGCCGCGGCCATACCAGTGGCCGTCCCAGCCGTGGCGGTTGGCTGCGTCGTTAAAGCGCTCGGCCACCGTGCGGTGGTGGGCAGCTAACTCCGGCTCACCGTGGCCCTCGCAGATATCGGCCCACAGCTTCATGGCGTAGGCGCTAGCCAGGGTCAGCCAGATAGACACCCCCTTGCCCTTATAACCCACCATGTTCATGGGATCGCACCAGTCGCCCTGGGCGATATAAGAAAGGCCGCGCTCATCGACGTTTTGCTCAAGCCAGGCCATGGCCTGGTTGATTTTGGCCAGCACCGTGGCCTGCTGGTCGCTGTCGCCATAGGGCAGTCGCTCATCGAGGATGGCGCGGTCGCCGGTTTCGTCGAGATAAGCGCTCAAGCACACCGGCAGCCAGACATTCTGGTCGTAGTGGGGGATCTGGTTGATGTATTTGAGCTCGGCCCCCGGGTGCAAGAGGATGCCGTCGGGCATTTCCCCGGCCCGGTGCTGCTGGCTCAGGGCTTTTAGAAAGGCGGCCCTGGCTTTTTGCGGCTGCAAATAAACCATGCCCATGTTGTCTTGCAAATAGTTGCGGGTCTGGGGGTCGGTGGAGAGGCGATTCACGTCGCCGTGGTAGAACACTTGGCGGTCCAGCCAGTGGTTCACGAAGTTATCGAGCGCCGCATCTGGGGTCTCGATGCGCAGGCTACCCCGGCCACTTGCCACATAGTGCCGGTAGGCATCTGTGGCTTGGCTAAAGCCGTCCTGGCTGAAATAGCGCTCCCGTAGCGCGGCCACTTCGGCTTCGTCAAAGGCCGGGCCGAACAAGAAGCGGTAGCTGCGCTCTTCCCCCGGGGTCAGGGTCAGGCGGTATTGCATGGCGCATACCGGGGTCTCGTAGCGGGCGTCGTTGCAGCCAAGGTGTTCTTCGCGAAGGGCATCCGGGTGCATCAGCCCCCCTTCGCCTTCAAAGGCTTCCTGGCGCACTTCAAAGGCGTCGGGGGCGATCTCGGCTATCAGGCAGGTCTTGTCTTTGAAGTCTTTGTTTTTAAAGTAATCCTCGACCTTCTGATAAGGGGTGACCGAGGAGCAGATAATGGCGGCGAGCTCCGGGTGGTATTGCCCAGACTGGTTCATCCAGGACATGTACCCCACCGGGAAGTAGGGATAAAGGCTCAGGGCGCGGGCCTCGGTACCGGTGTTGCGCACCTTGAGGGTCCACAGCTCCACCAGATCGTCTTCGCTCAGGCTCAGCACCCACTCAAAGGCCAGCCCCGGCTGGCCAAGGCGCCAGCTCACCTCGCTTTGCCCGGCGATAAAGGCAAAATCGTCCCAGGGGCGGCGCACCGGCTCATGGGGAATGGAGTAAATATCGCCTGCCGCATCGTCCCTTACATAGACAAAACGCCCCGGGTGATGGGCGTAGTAGGGGTTTTCGGGCTGCATGAAAGTTTTGGCTTCAAGGTTGGGGGCGTGGGCGTATTTGGCGGGCTCCGGCTGCATGAACTGGGCGGTGGCAAAGCCGCGGCAGGTCAGGCTTATCATCATCCGCCGGTTCCATAAAAAGGCCGAGGCCTTGGGCATGGCGGTGGGGCTGGTCAGGCGGTAGCTGGCGCCTTGGTCTGTGGGTCCCATCATGGGCTTACTCCAGGCCGCCGCAGCGGCGCTTAATCATTCAGGCCGAGGCGGTGCGTAGCGCCTTGGCAGTTTGGTCCGGGTGGCCTTGAGGCTCGCGCTGGCGCTGGGCCAACTCGCGGTGCACCTTGGCCAGGGTTTGGTTATCCAGGGGATAAAAGCGCATCACCAAGGCCGCCAGCAGGGCAAAGGCCCCGGGGATCACCGACATCAGCAGCACGATGCCGAGCTGGGCGGCGCCGCTTTGGGCGCTGTTGGCCACATAACCGATGGACGCCAGCACCCAGCCAATCAAGGCCGAGGCCATGGCGCCGCCCAGTTTTTGCGAGAAGGTGGCGGCGGAGAAGGTCATGGCGGTGGCGCGGCGGCCGGTGCGCCACTCGTTGTAATCGGCGGTGTCGGCGTACATGGAAAAGGCCAGGGGCGATTTGGGCCCCAGGGTCAGGCCGATGGCGATATTGAGGGCAAACATCCAGCCCACTGCGTCCTTGGGCAGGAAGAAAAACGCGATGGACAGCGCCCCGGCCAGGCTCATCAGCAGCATCATCAGCTTTTTCTTGTCCATCAGCCGGGTCAGCAGCGGCGTGGCAGCGGCGCCCAGGGCCAGGGCCAGCATGTAGCTCGATAAAAACTCGCCGGTCAGCTCGGGCTGGCCCACGTAGTACTTGAGGTAGTAGACCAGGGTGCTGGCGCGCATGGTGATGGTGATCATGATGATCAGCGCCAGGCTAAACAGCACCAGCCAGGGCTTGTTGCCCTTGAGATCGTTAAGATCCCCAAGCACCGAATTGGCCTCACGGCGAATGGGCTGGATGCGCTCGCGGGTGCTGGCGAAGGTCACCAGAAACAGGCACGCGGCGGCAATGCCAAACACCGCCATGGTCAATTGCCAGCCGAGTTTGGAGTCACCGGCCCCCAGCCAGGCCACCAGTTTGGGGGTCAGATAAGTCACCAAAATGCCGCCGGAGAAGCCGCCGATAAAGCGAAAGCTAATCAGGGTGGTGCGGTCTTGGCTATTGGCGGTCATCACCCCGGACAGCGCCGAGTAGGGGATGTTGATGATGGTGTAGACCAGCATCATCAGGGTATAGGTGCCGTAGGCCCACACCAGCTTGCCGGTGTCGCCAAGGTCGGGGGTGCTGTAGGTCAGTACCCCGGCGCCGGCCATGGGCAACGCCAGCCACAACAGATAAGGCCGGAATTTACCGAACCGGCTTTGGGTGCGATCGGCAATGGCGCCCATTACCGGGTCGGTAAAGGCGTCCACTATCTTGGTGACGAGCATCATGGTGCCGGCGGCAGCGGCGGTAATGCCAAACACGTCGGTGTAGAAGATCATCAAAAAGGCGGAGATGTTGGCCCAGTAAAAGTTAAAGCCCATGTCCCCCAGGCCATAACCTACCTTTTCGCCAAAACCCATGGGGCGTGCTGCATTGTTATCTGCCATGGTGTTTTCCTGTTGGTTGTCCCGGCTACCCTATTGCCCCTGGCGCAGCTGAGCAAGCACCTGCGTCAGCACCTCGGCTGGCGGGCAATCGAGGGCCAGGGTCAGCACATCGGCCTCGCCGGAGGGCGGCTCCATGGTGCTGAGCTGATTGTCGAGCTGCGACGGCGGCATGAAGTGGCCCTGGCGCTGCTCAAGGCGGCGCAGCAGCAGGGCGCGGTCGCCACAAAGGTAAATAAAGAGCGGCCGGTTGCCGGCTTGGCGGATCTGCTGGCGGTGGCGGGCGATAAGGCCCGAATAGCTCAGCACCACCGGCTGGCCGGCAAGCCGATGCTGGCCAAGCTGCTGGCATAAGGTTTCTACCCAGCGCTCGCGCAGGCTGCTGCTCAAGGGCTGGCCGCTGGCCATCAGCGCCTTGCCTTCGGGGCTGTGAAAATCGTCCCCTTCCAGATAGTGGTATCCCAGCGCCTGGCTAAGGTATTGGGCCAGGGTAGTTTTGCCGCTGCCGGCCACCCCCATCACCACCAGATCCCGTTTTTGTTGTTGCTCCATTGCCTGTCGCTGACTCCGGCTTGTCGAACTGTTTGACAGCCTAGCATCGTCATTTGTGATTGCGCAATCATTAACGTTGACGCAATGGTCATGTTGCCGGTGCGCTGTCATCCCTGATGTCGCCCAGTCATGCGCTGGGGCCTGTTGTTATGGGCGCCACGCCTGTTATTTCGGGCACGTTACCCTTTGCATACTGCTGCCTTGATTGAAAAACCTTTGTTACTTTTCCTTGACATCGCTAACGGCTGGTAACTAGAGTCTTACGTCAACGTCAGCTTATGATTGCGCTAACATTTGCAATCAAACGCCAGGGGAGCGAAGCGGCGGAACGTACCGGCCGTGGGCCGGGTATCAGCAGCAGCGAAGCGAATAACAATGAAGGAAAGGCGAGTGAACAGCATCAACGCGAAGAAGTTGGGTTTTCTGGCCGCCAGCGTCATGGCCGCCTTACAGGGGTTGACCCCGGCCATGGCCGCAGACGAGCAGCCCAAGGCCAAAGCCGCCAGCCAGGAAATTGAAACCATCGAAGTGACCGCCACCCGGCGGGTGACCAGCCTGCGCTCCACGCCGGTGGCGGTGTCGGCGTTCAGCCAGGACGCCCTGGACGACAACCACGTCCAGCAACTGTCTGATCTGCAAGGCATGGTGCCCAGCCTGCACATCTCCCAGAACGGTTCTCAGAACACGCCCATGGTCTATATCCGCGGTATTGGTTCGTCCGACCAAACCGAAAGCGGCGACCCGGCGGTGGCCTTTCACGTTGACGGTGTCTACTCGGCCCGCTCCCAGGGTGCCTCTACCCTGATGTTCGATTTGGAGAGCGCCGAGATTTTGCGCGGTCCCCAAGGCACCCTCTTTGGCCGCAACGCCACCGGCGGCGTGGTGAACCTGCATACCGCCAAGCCGCGTCTGGACGGCTTTGATGCCTATCTGGAACTGGGCATTGGCAACTACAACAAGCGCACCACCCGTGGCATGGTCAACATGCCCCTGGCCGACGACTGGGCGGTGCGGGTGGCGGTGGCCACCGACACCGCCGATGGCAACGTCAACCCCACTCCGGGCTCGGTTATCGGCGACAAATACGGCTCCACCGACATGAAAGCGGTGCGCTTGAGTTCCCTTTATGTGCCCAGCGACAAGCTGAGCTGGTTCCTCTCTTACGAGAACTTCATCGATCAGGGCAGCGGCCAAATTCCCACCCGCCAGGGCGGCTCCCACCCCAGCGCCTACATTCAAGTGCCCGGTTACAACGACTACAACGTCGACAGCTACCGCACCCGCCTCGACTACCACTTCGATGGCGGCATTACCGCCTCTTATATCGGCGGCTACACCAAGTCGTCTCGGGTCTCCACCTGGGACAGAAGCTGGCGCCCCGGCAATTTTGAGTGGGGCGGCTGCGTCGATTGCGGCCACAAGGCGGTGCAGCACGAGCTGCAACTGCAAAACGCCGACGACTCACGGCTGCAATGGACGGTGGGCTACTTCTACTTCAAGGAAAACAACGACGTTATCTTCGATATCGTCCACCCCGACAACGACTGGGACGGCGGCACCGGCAACAACCCCAACCTCTACGGCACCTATCGCCAGCCGGACCGCGGCCTGGAGTCCAACAGCCTCTACGCCCAGGGCACCTACTCGCTGACCGACGACTGGCGGGTCACCCTTGGCGCCCGCTACACCGAGGACAAACGCTGGGATCGCGGCGGCCGCAACATCATGTGCCCGCAAGAAGTGCGCACCACCGCGCCCCTGGAGCCCAACACCGCGCCTTATGACGACGGCGGCCTGCTGGGGGGCCTGGCGCCCAACAAAAACACCACCGCGCCGGGCCAGTGCTGGGTCGACACCTACAACGACGCCAGCCCCAAATGGGACAAAACCACCGGCCTTGGCCGTATCGAGTGGGATTTTTCCAGCGACGTGATGTTCTACGCCTCGGTGGCCACCGGCTTTAAATCCGGCACCTTGCAGGACGGCGGCCATTACAACGGCACCGGGCCTTTTACCCAGAGCGATCTGGACGCCATCATCAAGGCCAACAACGACGAGCACAACCAGACCGCCGCCTACGTGGCCCCGGAGACCAACACCAGCTATGAGCTGGGCATGAAGGGGGATTTCCTCGACAGCCGCATGCAGCTGTTCGTGACCCTGTTCTCCACCCGCTACAAGGATTTGCAGGTCACCTCCAACGTCACCAGCCCCACCGGCGCCGACTTGCTGCGTAAAACCAACGCCGGTAAGGCCACCATCAACGGTATGGAAGTGGAGAGCAAATGGCTGGTAGGTGAAAACGGCAAGTTCACCGGCTCAATCTCGGTGCTGGACGCCACCTACGACGACTTTAAAACCACCGATTCCAAGTACGGGGCCGACGGCACTGCCTTTAACCCCTCCGCCGGCAACCCCAACCTCCCCAACCTGCTGGATTTCAGCGGCAACCACCTGGTCAACGCCCCGGACTTTGCCGCCACCTTGGAATATCAACACTACTTTTACCTGAAAAACGGCGCCTCGCTGCGCCCCAGAGTGCGCCTGACCTACAGCTCCGAGATCTGGTTTGATCCGGCCAACCGTGGCGACCGCCCCGAAGGCTTCAAGAACGAACCCTACTTTGCCGACATCGACCGCCAGGACGCCTACGCCAAGTGGGACACCAGCGTCATTTACGAGCCGGCCTCGGGTAACTGGAACCTGGAGTTCTACATAGACAACCTGACCGACAAGAAGATCAAGAGCGATCAGGGCCGCAACTTCAACGACGATGTGCCCAATTTCATGTGGCAAAACCCCCGTCAATTTGGCGCCAAACTCAAGGTGCGATTCTAAGGCTGCCCCCAGCAGGCTTGTTAACAGTGCGCTTCGGCGCACTTTTTTTTGGGGCGAAGAAAGGGTCAGGCCGAGGCGCGGCCAACGATGTTAAAGCCAAGGTCGATGATGCCGCCGCCCTGATGGCGATACTGCTCGGGTTTGAGCAGCATCTGCACCGCCGTTTTGCCCATCTCGAAACGGGAGACGGCCACGGAGGTGATGGCAGGCTCTACCAGGGCCGAGGCTTCCAGGTCGTTAAAGCCGCAGATGGCGAGCTGCCCTGGCACATTGATGTTCATGCGCCGCGCCTCAAAGAGGGCGCCAAGGGCTAAATCGTCGTTGCAGCAGAACACTGCATCGAGCTGGCCCTGGTTGCCCGACAGCGCCGAGCGCAGCAATTGCCCCCCCAGTTTGATAGACGACGCCTGAGGCGTGCTTTGTACCAGCGGCTCAAGGCCGGCATCGGCCATGGCCTGGGAAAAGCCGGCCAGGCGCTGCTGGGTGCGCGGGTCCATGCGGGCCCCTAAAAAGGCGACGCGCCGGTAGCCCTTGGCCAGCAGGTAGCGGGTCATGTCAAAACCGGCCTGGAAGTGGGAGAACCCCACGTTCATGTCGATGGGGCTGTCGGTCAGCTCCATGATCTGCACTATGGGGATCTCGGCATTTTGCAGCAAACGCCGGGCATGGTCGGTTTGGTCGGTGCCGGTGAGGATAAGCCCTTCGGGAGACTGGCTGAGCAAGGTGGCCAGCAGCTTTTCTTCTTCCAAAGGCGAGTAGTGGCAATCCCCCAGCAGCACCTGCAACTTGCTCGGCTGGGCCATCTCGTAGATGCCGGCCAGCACCTCGTTGAACACGATGTTGGATAAGGACGGGATGATCACCCCAATCACCCCGGAGCGTGAGGAGGCCAGGGCACTGGCGGCCTGGTTGCGGATATAGCCGGTCTGCCTGACCGCCATCTCCACTTTGGCACGCAGTTTTTCTGACACCTTGTCCGGGTCGGACAGCGCCCGGGATACCGTAATGGCGCTGACCCCGGCAACCTTGGCCACGTCCTTGAGGTTGGGTTTTCTGCTCATGTCTGCTGGTGATTGAGGGCCTGCCTTAGATATACCACAGCAGGCCCGAAGATAGGGGAGTTTACAGCTCTAAGTTTTTGAATCGAGAGAGGGTTTTTAAAAGCAGCTGCAGCTTGCGGGTGACCTTTTCCAAGTCGCTGCCAAAATCCGTGCTTTGCTCCAGGGCCAGCAGATCCTGGCCCAGCTCTTCAACATAAGGCTTAAAACGCACTGCTTCGACGGTAAAGCCGGTGCCGGGCTTTAGCACCGACTCGAACTGGGCCAGGTTTTCACTGGCCAGGGCCGCCAGTTTGGCGTCGGCATCCAGGGCCTGCTGATAGGCGGCCTTGAGGCTGTTTTTCAGGTGGCCGAGCAGGGCTTGGCGTTGGGTGTCGTTCATAGCTTTAAATCCATCAGGGTTTTGCCGGGCTTGCCGGCTTCTTCCCGGGCCAGGCGTGGCACTAGGTAACCGGAAAGGCGGGCGTTGAGCTGGCGCATGATAGCGCGGGCGCGCTCGTCGTCCACCAGAAAATGGGCGGCGCCCTGCACCTTGTCCAGCACATGCAGGTAATAGGGCAAGATGCCGGCGGCAAAAAGCCGGTGCGACAGCGCCACCAGCACCTCGGCGGCGTCGTTGATGCCGGCCAGCAGCACGCTTTGGTTAAGCAGCGTGACATTGGCGGCGCGAAGAGCTGCGCAGGCTTTTACCAGGTCTTCGCCAATCTCGTTGCCGTGGTTGATGTGCAGCACCAGGGTCACTGGCAGCGCGCTTTGGGCCAGGGTATCGAGGAAGGACTGGTCGATACGACTGGGGATCACTACCGGCAGCCGGCTGTGAATACGCAGTAGTTTCAGGTGCTTGATGCCGTTGAGCCGCTCAATCAGCCAGGCCAGCTCGTCGTCTTTGGCCATCAGCGGATCGCCGCCGGAGAGGATCACCTCTTCGATTTCGGGGCGCGAAGCGATGTAGTCCAGGGCTTGCTGCCAACTGGCCTTGTTGCCGGGGTTGTCCTGGTAGGGAAAGTGGCGGCGAAAACAATAGCGGCAATTGACGGCGCAGCCGCCTTTTAAGATAAACAGTACCCGGCTTTGGTATTTGTGCAGCAGGCCCGGCACAGCGGCGTCCTGCTCGCCTAAGGGATCGGTAGAAAACCCCTGGGCGTCGGTAAACTCAGCCTGGTCTGTCATCACCTGTCTGAGCAGGGGATCTTGGGCGTTGCCTTTTTCCATCAAGGCCAGGAAGGGCCGGGGCACCCGCAGCGCAAAAAGGCGCCGGGCAGCCAGGTCGTGCTCACGGTTTTGCAGGGGCAAACCGAGGGCTTCGAGCAGCACTTTAGGGTCGGAAATGGCGGCTTTGAGCTCATCACGCCAGCAAAGCTCCCACATTGGGGCTTTTGCGGTTATTATTTGCGGCATTATGTTCGCGACAACAGATTGTACAAGAGGCAAAAATGGCGTCCTATAGTACCAACGAATTCAAGGCCGGTCTCAAAATCATGCAGGACGGTGAGCCCTGCAACATCATCGATAACGAGCTGGTCAAACCCGGTAAAGGCCAAGCCTTTAACCGCGTACGCATCAAGAAGCTGATCTCCGGCAAGACTCTGGAAAAGACCTTCAAATCCGGTGAAACCGTTGAAGGCGCCGATGTCATGGACATGGAACTGGCCTACCTCTACAACGACGGCGAGTTCTACCACTTCATGAACAACGAGACCTTCGAGCAGCTGGCCGCCGACGCCAAAGCCGTGGGCGACAGCGCCAAGTGGCTGGTTGAGCAGAACGTCTGCACCCTGACCCTGTGGAACGGCGCCCCTATCGCCGTGACCCCGCCCAACTTCGTTGAGCTGGAAATCACCGAGACCGACCCAGGCCTCAAAGGTGACACCGCCGGTACCGGCGGCAAGCCTGCCACCCTCACCACCGGCGCCGTAGTCAAAGTGCCGCTGTTCGTACAGATTGGCGAAGTGGTTAAGGTTGATACCCGCTCTGGCGAGTACGTCTCTCGCGTCAAGTAATTGACCAAAAAAGAAAAAGCCGGCTGATGCCGGCTTTTTTTATGCCTCGATGGCGCTCCTGCTTTGCTGGGTAAGGGCCACCAGCGCCTTGCGCACCGCCATGGCGTCCATGGCCGGTTCGGCAAAGGCCAGCAACCTGGCGCGCTCCTCACCGCTCAGGCGCAGCAGGCAACCCTCGGGGTGGATGGCCAGCAGCTCGCCGCCGCCGTCTTTGCCAAAGAAATGCTGGCCCATGGCGCTGATGGCATCGAGGTGGTCGCGGTGCATGTGGCCAATCATGCCCGCTTCGGCCTCTTGGTCCCAATCGCCGGTGGCACCTTGCCATTCGCCAAGTTCCAGCCAGAAAATCTTGCCAAAGCCCCCGATAAAGCGGATGCGCTTGGGCAGCAGGCGCCACACCGCGAAATCGTGGGCCTGGCGATAGCCCAAAGATTCAGGGAACTGGCTGGCGTAGCGGGCAAAGGCCGCTTCGTCTTCTCCTTCGGCCAGCTTCTGCGCGTCCCCCAGCACCGTTACCCGGCCCTGGGTGTTTTGGTCGGTCTCGACGGTCTGCTCAAAGACGGTGATCGAACACTTTGGGTCCATGGTGAGGTTGCGGCTGTGCTGGGCGATGTCAGAGATAAACAGCAGCAGGCTGCCGTCGCGGTCCAGCACAAAGGGCGTGACCGAGCCGAAGGGGTAGCCCGGCAGGGCCTTGGAGTGGGTGGCCAGCACCCCGGACTGAATGGTCAAAAGCAGCTGGCGGGCTTGATGTACGGCACTGTTACGCATCGAGGGGTACTCCTGTCTTGGCTTGCCACAAAGGGGCGGCAAGGCCGGGAAGGGGGATGCTTTGCATCGGATGATTATAAAGGCGGCTGGCAAGGGCTGGGGTCAGCTCTGTTGGCGGCAGGTCGGCCAGCAACTTACCGGCTTTTAACAGCAGCAGGCGGCTGGCATATTGGCAGGCGAGGTTGAGGTCGTGCACTACCCACAGCACCAGGGCGCCTTGCTGGCAAAGGGCTTTGACTTCGGCCAGCAGCTGGTGCTGGGCGGCAAGGTCAAGGGCGGCGGTGGGCTCGTCAAGCAGCAGCACCGGCCGCGACACGCCGTGCAGCTGGCAAAGTACCCGGGCCAGATGCAGCCGGGCCAGTTGGCCACCGGAAAGCTCGGCCAAGGGGCGCTCGGCAAGGCCCTGGCAGCGGCAGTGCGACAGCCAATGGTGGCAGGCAGCAGCGCTTGCTTGCGCCGATTCTTCAAAAGGGGCGCGGCCGAGGGTCACCAGTTGGCGGCCGGTCATGGCGCCGGGGCTGGCCGGTTGCTGGCCCAAAAAGGCGCGGCGGCGGGCCAGCATCAAGGGTTGCCAGTGCGGTAGCGGCCGCTCGTCAAGGCTGATGGCGTTTTGCCGGGCGTCGGCCACCTGGTGCAAGAGGGTGGATTTACCGGCGCCGTTTTCTCCCAGCACCGCAATCAACTCGCCGGGCTCGGCGGCAAAGGCGATATTGCTCAGCAGCGTTTTACCCCCGGCCAGGGTCAGGCTGAGCCCGCTTACCTCAAGCATGGTGCCTGCGCAGCAGATACAAAAACACCGGCGTTCCCATCAGCGCGGTGATGATGCCCACCGGCAGCTCCTGGGGGGACACCAGGGTGCGTGCCAGCCAGTCCGACAGCACCATCAGCAGCGCCCCGCCCCAAAGGCTTGCCGGCAGCAATTGGCGATAGTCACCGCCAAACAGCATGCGGCAAAGGTGCGGCACCACCAGCCCGACAAAACCGATGACGCCGGTAAAGGCGGTGGCGATGGCCACCAGTACAGAGACCAGCACCAGCAGCCGTTGTTGCATCTTTTTGACGTCCACACCGAGGGTTTGGGCGTCCCGTTCACCCAGCAGCCACAAGGTTAGCCCCAGCCGCCAGGGCCACAGCCGCGCCAGGGTCAGCACCAGCAATGGCGCGGCGAGAGCCAGTTGCGGCCAACTGGCACCGGCAACGCTGCCCAGAGTCCAGTAGGTCATCAGTTTCAGGCTGGACTCGTCGGCAATGTGACTAAGCAGCCCCATCAGGGCGCCAGCCAGGGCATTGATACCGACCCCGGCGAGAATAAGGTGGGTAATGGACAAGCGGTTTTGCCGGTAGCCAAAGCGGATCACGATAAAGCCGGTAACCAGGGCGCCGACAAAAGCGGCCAGCGGCAGGCGCCACAGCGGCGGCAGCCCCCAATGGATGCCAAAGACGATGGAGCCAAGGGCGGCCAGGGCGGCGCCGGAGGAAAGGCCCATCAGCCCAGGGTCGGCCAGCGGGTTGCGGCAAAGCCCTTGCAGCACGGCGCCGCTGCCAGCCAGCGCTGCGCCCACTAGCATCGCCAGCAATAGCCGTGGCAGGCGGATTTGTTCAAGGGCAAGGGCCGCCGGGCTGAGGCTGCCCTGGTGCTTATCCGCCAGGTATTGCCACAGCAGCCAGGGGTCTGAGCCGGCCGGGCCAGTCGAGAGACTCAGCCAGCAAAGGGCCAGGGCCGCCAGCAGCCAAAGCCCGCGCGGGTGGGATTTAATCCAGTGCATGGCGAAGGGCCTTCACGGCAGTGAGAACCTCTGGCCCCTGGGACATCACCAAGGTGGCGGGCAGGGCCCGGACCTTGCAGCGCTGGCCCAGCAGGTTCAGTGGCGGCTGCTGGCAAAGGGCCTGGGGCGTGGCACTCACGTGCTCGGGCACCAGGATAAGGTCGATACCGGACAGCAGCATCTCCCTGGAAAAGGGTTTGTAGCCTTGCTGGCTGGCCGCCACATTGTCAAAACCGGCCAGCGCCATCAGGGTGTCGGGCCAGGTTTGGGTGCCGGCCGCTATCAGGCCCCGGTCCGAGGCGCTTAGCAAAAACAGCACTCGGGGCTTGGCCGCCAAGGGCTCAAGGTGGTTGAGGCCGTCTTTGATGCGGCTCACCAGCGCCGCTGCCGCCTGGGGTTTGTCCAACCATTGGCCCAGCAGTGCAATGTGGCTGTAAAGGCCGTCGATACCGGGGGCCGGAGGGAGCTCTCGCACCTTAACGCCGCTGGCGGCCAGCTGCTCCAGCACTGCTGCCGGGCCGGTGCCGGGGGCGGCCCACAGCTCGTCGGGCTTGAGGCTCAGCACTCCTTCAGCGCCCAGTTGGCGAAAATAACCGAGCTTGGGGTAGTGGCCCTGGCTGGTGGAGTCGGTTCCGACTATCCACTGCTCGCCGCCAAGGGCTTCGACTATCTGGGTGACACTGGCACCGGTGGTGATCACTTTCGGGGTTGCCAGTGCCGCGAAGGGCAGCCATATCAGCCAGAGCAGGACGCGCATCAAATACCTTTAGATAGTAATTCTCATTAACACGAATTATTATCATTTAAGGCTTGGTTGTCCAGTTGTGCGAAATTGCCCATCGCAATTACAGATATTGCCGCTTTTACTTTTGTTTAATCAGAGTTAACTTAAGCGCCCGGCTGGACACCGGCTCCTAACCTCCTATTTCTGATAAGGAAATCGCCATGGAAAACTACATTTCTGTACTCAAGCAATACGCCAACTTCTCTGGCCGCGCCCGCCGCCAGGAATACTGGATGTTCTTTTTGGTTAACATCCTGATTTATATCGCCTTGGCTATCGTCATCAGCGTGCTGAATGTGCCGGCACTGACTTTCCTTATCGGTATCTACGCCCTGGCGACCCTGGTGCCTGCTCTGGCGCTGACCGTGCGCCGTCTGCACGATACCGGCCGCAGCGGCTGGTGGATCTTTGTGCAGATGATCCCCGCCGTCGGTGGCATCGTGTTCCTGGTGTTTGTGTGTCTCGATAGCCAGATTGGCAGCAATGAATACGGCCCTAACCCCAAAGGTGTTGCCGGTAACCCCATCGCCGCTTAATAGCGCCGATGCGAAAAAAGCCCGCCAAATGGCGGGCTTTTTTGTGGTTGGGCGCCGCCTTAGAAGGCGTAGCGCACCCCTAAGGTCAGGTTGCGCCCCGGCAGCGGCGCCTTGTCCTTCAAAAAGGAGGTGTGGGGCCGGGCTTCGCGGTCGGTAAGGTTGGTGCCTTTTAGGTAGAACAACACATCGCCGGCGGTGGTGAAGTAGCGGTAGCTGACGCTGGCATCCACCAGGGTGTAACCGGCGCTTTCGCTTTCAAAATCGGCCACCTTGTCCTGGCGGGCATAGCGCACCGCCCCCAGCTCGCCGTGCCAGTCCTGCCAGTCGTAGTTGAGGGTCAGCCCCAGGCGCAGCGGCGAGATGCGCGGCAGGTTGCCGCCGTCCTTGAGCTTGCCGCGGGTGTAATCGCTAAAGGCATCGACTGACCAATCGCTACCCAGGGGAATGTTCAGCGCCGCTTCAAAGCCGTAGAGGCGGGCATCGGCCTGGCTGTATTGGTAAATGGGCAGGCCTTCGCCGTGGTGATGGTGCTCTTCTTCCTCGGCGCCTTCTTCTTCGTCTTCGCCCACCAGGGTGCCGGTGTTGCGCTGGTAGAAGTAGTTATCCACCTCGTTGTAGAAGAGGTTTAGCGACCAGGACCAGTCACCCTCGAATTTACGCAAGGTGAGATCCAGGTTGTTGGCCTTTTCCTGGCTCAAGCTACCGTCTTCGGGGTGGGCGTGGTCGCCATGGAGGTGATAGAGGGCGCCCACTTCAAAGGTGCCGGTGGCCAGGTGCGGGCCATAGCTGTAAAGCTCTTCGGCGGTGGCGCTGCGCTCGGCGTGGGTCAGGGCCAGGCCCAGGGTGTAGCCGGGGCGATATTCCCAGACGCTGCCAGCCGAGAGGCTGAGGTTGGTGTCAGACTGTTTCTCTGGGCTGAACAGCTCATCGCCGTCGTGGCCTTCGAGGATGATGGTGTCGGCCTTGATCTGGTAGTGCTCGACCCGCGCCCCCAGCTCCAGGTTGAGGTTGCCAAACTGGCGCTCTTCTACCAAAAAGGCGGCCAGGGAGTCGGTTTTGGAGCTGGGGGTGATGGCTTCTTCGCCGGTGGCGGAGAAATCCCGGTGGCTGCCGTGCAGGCCGATAACCCCTTGCCATTCCGCCAGCGGCTTGTGGTAGAGGCTAAGGCGCGCTTCCGATGCCTTGTTTTTAAAGGTGGTGGCGGCCAGGCCCTCTTCCAGCTCCTGATGCTGGTAGTCGGTGTAGGCGGCGGCAAAGCTCAGCCGGCTAAAGCCCGCCAGGGGGTCGTTAAGGCCCGCCAGCAACTGATAGTGGGTCTTTTTCAGGTCGATACGTACCCCAGGATGACCTTCTTCCTCGTGTTCTTCATGCTCATGTTCTTCTTCATGCTCATGCTCATGCTCGTGTTCATGGCCGACGATGCCGTAGTTGGACTCCAAACGGTTGGCCGACACCCCGATAAAGCCGCCCTCGCCGGTGTAGGAAAGGCCGGCGGTAGCGTCGTCTTGCTTGATATCGGAGTTGTCCAGCTTGCCATAAGGCTGGGGCTCGTCTGGGGCCTTTTCGCCGTAGCCTGGGATATCCACGTCATGGGTGCGGCGGCGATTGCCATCGAGGTGAAAGGCCAGAGTGCCATTGCCGCCGTTGAGGCTGGTGCTGAGGGTACGCTCGTCGGCGCCGGTGCCGTAGCGGGCATCCACATTGCCCGACAGCGCCTCTACCGGGTGCTGGGCGATGCGGTCGTCTACCACGTTCACCACGCCGCCGATGGCGCCGTTGCCGTACAGCAAGGTGCCGGGGCCGCGCAAAATCTCGATTTGCCGGGCGGTGCCAGCCTCGGCGGTAACGCTGTGGTCGGCCGAGAGGGTGGAGGCGTCAGCGACCGACAAGCCGTTTTGCAGCACCTTGACCCGGGGGCCGTCCATGCCGCGAATAATGGGGCGGCTGGCCACAGGCCCGAAATAGCTCGATTGCACCCCCGGCTCGCGGGCCAAGGTTTCCCCCAGGGTGGGCTCGGTGGCGCGCAGCAGTTTGTCGTCGGCCAGCACCGTGACCGGGGTGGCGCTTTCCAGCACTGAACGGCCAAGGGCGGTACCGGTGACGGTGATGTTCTCGATGTTGCTGGCGCGCAGCACCAAGTCGAGGGTGGTCGTGCCGGTGGTCAGGTCCAGATCCCGCTCCTGGTGCACAAAGGCGCCGGCGCCAAAATGCAGATGCAGGTGCTGGTTGTCGGCCACTGTCAGTTGGTAGCGGCCTTGCTGGTCGGTGTAGATGCGCTTTTGGGCGCTTTGAATTTCGACGCCGACGATGGGGTTACCTTGTTCGTCGGTGATGGTGCCTTGTACTTGGGCGGCCCACACAGGGGCAGCCATGCCTGCGGCGCCGAGCGCCAGGCAAAGGGGGGCAAGTTTCATACTGCCGGTCCTCTAAAACAGCAAACAAAATGAAGCGTCAGGTTGTCTTGGGGCTGTCAGAGAAGCGGTGGGCCGCGGGCCCGAAGCACCAGTTCATGGGCCGGGCGCAGCAGTTGGGCCACCAGCACATGGGGGGGCAGCCGCGCCGGTTCGGCTGGCGGTGGGGTAGTGGAGCTATGAAGGGCTTTGTCCTGGTGCTGATGATGATGGTGGCAAAGGCTGCAACGGTGCTGATCCCCCAAATGCTCGGTGTCGTCATGGGCGATGGCCCAGCACTGGGCAACCACCAGCCACAGGGCCAGCAGCAACCAAGTTGGTCGATGACGAAAGGGGTTGAGGAAAGTCATGTCGGGTCCGTTAACAGCACGGCGCTACCCTAAAGCCACCAAGGCCAGGGGTAAAGTAAAATATGTTAGACAGTAACAAAGTCAGGATAAAAGAAAGCCGGCCCAGAGGCCGGCTTGTCGGGCTTAGAAGCTGTAACGCACGCCCAGGGTCAGGTTGCGGCCCGGCAGGGGCACGGTGTCCTTGAGGAAGGAGGTGGCAGGCCGCGCTTCCTTGTCGGTCAGGTTGTTGCCTTGCAAGAACACAAACAGGTCGCCGCTGCTTTGGTAGACGTGGTAGCCCACCGAGGCGTTGACCAGGGTGTAACCGGCGGTGTCGGTTTCGTTCTCGGCGGTTTTGTCTTGCTTGCTGTAGGCGGTGGCGCCCACATCGGCATGCCAGTCCTGGTAGTCGAAGTTCAAGGTAGAACCCACACGCAGCGGCGAGATGCGCGGCAGGTTGCCACCGTCTTTGAGCTTGCCGCGGGTGTAGTCGCTCATGGCGTCGATAGACCAGTAATCGCCGATGGGTACGTTCACTTGCGCCTCAAAGCCGTACAGGGTGGCGTCGGCCTGGCTGAATTGATAAACGGGCAGGTCGCCGTCTTCTACGTCGCCAAGGTCGGAGGCGACCAGGCCGGTGTTGTGCTCATAGAAGTAGTTATCCACCTTGTTGTAGAACACGCTCAAGGTGCCGGACCAGGCGCCGTCGAACTTACGCAGGGTCAGGTCCAGGTTGTTGGCGGTTTCCTGTTTCGGGTCGCTGCCAACCGGGATAACGTTGCCGCCGTTGATGTCGTACAGCGAGCCCACTTCAAAGGTGCGGGTTGCATCGTGGGGGCCGTAGCTGTAGAGCTCTTCGGCGGTGGCGCTACGCTCGGCGCGGCTCAAAGAAACGCTCAAGTTGTAGCCGGGGGTGAAATCCCAAACGGTACCGGCCGACAGGCTCAGATCGTTGTCCTTGATGTCGCTGGGGGAATACTGCTGGTCACCGGCCAGACTTTCTAGGTCCATGGAGCCGGATTTGAGGTGGTAGTTCTCCAGGCGGCCGCCCAACTGGTAACGAAAATCCCCTACCTTGCGCTCCTGCACGATAAAGGCGGCAACGCTGTCGGTTTTGGTGTTGGGGGTCAGGGACTCTTCGCCGTCGATGCGGTAATCGCGGTGGGTGGCGTGCAGGCCCACTACCCCTTGCCACTCACCCCAGGGGTCGTTGGCCAGGGTCACGCGGCCTTCGCTGTACTTGTTGGTAAAGACGGTGTCTGGGTCACCGTTTTCCAGCTCGGCGTGGGTGTAGTGGGTGTAACCGCCGTCAAACTTCAGGCTCTTAAAGCCTTTGAACGGGTCGTTTAGGCCACTGTGCAGCTGCCAGGCGGTTTTACGCATGTCGATGCTGACCGTCGGCTCGTCGCTGCCCGCTTCAGAGGGCGGAATGCCGTATTTGTTCTCGGTGCGGCTGCCGGACACGCCAATGTAGCCGTCATCGCCGGTATAACCGGTACCAAAGCCAAAGTCGTCCAGGCTCAGTTGGCTGTTGGCCAATTTGCCGGAGGGGTTGTCTACCCCTTCGATGGCCTGGCCGGGGATGTCTTCGTCGCTGGCGCGTCTGTGGGTACCGTCCACGTGCCAGTAGTATTTGCCGTTACCGGTGTTGAGGTTGGCCACGGCGGTTTTGCCGTCGTCTACCGTGCTGTAGCGGGCGCCGACGCTGCCGGTCATGCCGTCAATGGGTTGGTCTGAGTAGCGGTAATCCACCACGTTGACCACGCCGCCGATGGCGCCGTTACCGTACAGCAAGGTGGCCGGGCCACGGAGGATCTCGATTTGCCGGGCGGTGCTGGCCTCGGTGGTAACGGCATGATCGGCCGATACGGTTGAGGCGTCACCTACCCCCAGGCCGTTTTCCAGTACCTGCACCCGAGGGCCGTCCATGCCGCGAATAATGGGGCGGCTGGCGGCAGGGCCAAAGTGGGAGGCTTGCACGCCAGGCTGGTTTTCCAGGGTGTCACCCAAGGACGGGGCAGTGGCTTTACGCAGCGCATCGTCAGACAGCACCGACACCGGGGTGGTGCTTTCAAGGGCAGTGCGGCCCAAGGGACTGCCGGTAACCACGATGTTCTCAACGTTCACCGGTGCCAGCACGAAATCCTTACTGAGGCTGCCGGTCGCGGTGTCTATCTCGACTTCCGAGTGGGCGAAGTTATCGGCACCGGCGTGCAGGTGCAGGTGGCTGTTGTCGGCCACTTTCAGGCTGTAGTTGCCGTTTTTGTCGGTTACGGCCTGGGTGGCGGCGCCATCAACGGAAACGGCGGCGCCAACGATGGGGCTGCCGGAGGCATCGGATACGGTGCCGGTCACGACGGCGGCAAAAGCAGGGGTAGCCAGGCCAGCCGCAGCCAGCGCCAGATATAAAGGAGCAAACTTCATCTTTCTGTCCTTAAAAACAGCAAATGTCTGAAAAGGTTTAAATGTGGGCTGTTGTTAAGGTCAGGCCGGCGGCCCGCGTACCGGCATGCGGCGATAGCGGGGCGGTTGGGGATTTTGATAGCCCAGGCCCTGCTCGGGGGCAGGGACCATTAGGGCGGTAACGACCGGCAGCGCGAAGCTGGGGCCGAGGTCGGAGTGTTCGGCAAAATTACACAGCTGACAGCTTTGTTGGTCTTGGACCAGGCTGTGCTTGCTGGCGTGGATGATTGCATAGCCCTGAATAACTACCAGCCAGAGGGCCAGTAGCATCCATAACCGAGAGCGGTGTTGTGGGCGAAGCAATGTCATAAAGCGGATGTTATTACCTAACAGAGGCGAACACCTTACCCAGTTGCCATCCGGCCGTCCAGCCCCAATGGTTAACAATTGTTTCAGAACGTCAGGTTATATGGCTAAGTAACCATTCCCGGCTACGGGCCGGGTAGTTGCTGAAGATGCCATCCACCCCCAATTGCTGCAGGCGATGCAGATCTTCGGGCTCGTCCACCGTGTACACATACACCTTGAGCCCCAGGGCCTGGGCCTCATACACCAGGTGCTTGTCGATAAAGCTGCAATCCAAGTGCAGCGAGAACACTTTAAGCGGCCCCAGCATGCTGGGCAGTTCCAGAGGAATGTGGCTTATCAGCAGGCCAATGGGCCAGTCGGGTTTGAGGGCCTGAAAAGCCGCCAACTGGCGATGGTGGAAAGAGGAGATAAGCAGATCCGCGGGTTGCCAGCCAAGCTCGTCAACGGCTCGCTCCAGCAGTGGCACCAGCACCGGCAGCAGATCGTGGGCTTTTAGCTCCAGGTTGAGCTGGCAGCGCCCGGCGCACAGCTCCAGCACCTGCCACAGGGTAGGGATGGGTTTGCCATCGCCAGCATCCACCGCCGCCAAGTCTTGAGGCGTCTGGTTTTCCAGCAGGCCATGGCCGGTCTTGGTGCAGTGGTGTAGCCAACGGTCGTGGAGGATGTAAATCTCGTCCTGGTAGCGCTGCAAGTCCAGTTCAATGGCTTCGGCGCCTTGCTCGAGGGCCAGTTCGAAGGCGGTCAGGGTGTTGTCGGGCGCCTCACCTGAGGCGCCTCTGTGGGCGAAGATCTTCATAGTGCGTTGCTACTTAAGGCCCCTTGGGGGCGAGAGGAGGTTGCAGCATATTGACGTCCACCTTGGGCCAGGCAAGGGTAATGCCACGAGCTTTGAGCTGTCGGTGAATGTCGCTGTAGAGCGCGTGGCAGGTACGCAGGCGATGGTCGGTGTCGCCCACGTAGGCGCGCAGCTCGAAATCCAGAGACGACAACCCAATACCCAGCAGGTAGGCCGAGGGTTCGGGTTGGTCCAATACCATGGGGCATCGTTTGGCAGCCTCCAGCATCAACTCTTGCACCAGGTCCGTATCGGAGCCGTGGTTGACGCTGATACGGATGATAAGCCGGGTGGTGGGGTCCGACAGCGACCAGTTCACCAACTGCTCGGTGATAAAGGCCTTGTTGGGCACGATGATCTCTTTGTGGTCCCAATCCACTATGGTGGTGGCGCGGGTATTGATGCGGGTTACGGTGCCGGAAAGGTCACGAATGGTGACCGTATCGCCGATGCGAATGGGCTTTTCAAACAGGATGATAAGGCCCGACACGAAGTTGGCGAAGATCTCCTGCAAGCCAAAGCCCAAACCTACCGTCAGGGCCGCTACCAGCCACTGCGCCTTGGACCACTCGATGCCCAACAGGCCAAAGGTGGTCGCCACACCCACCACGATAACCAGGTAACGTGACACTGTGGTGATGGCAAAACCGGTGCCGGGGCTGAGCTGCATTCGCTGCAATACTGCCAGCTCCAAAAGGCCGGGCAGGTTGCGGCTGCCAATCACCATCAGCGTCAGCGCCAGCAGTGCCCAGATAAGGGCCATCAGGGTTACCGGCACGTCTTGTTCTTCACCGTCGATGGTGGTGGTAACGCTGTAGAGGTTGATGTGCTCGAAGTAGCTCAGGGAGTCGTACATGGACGACCACAGCGCCACCAGGGCGATCACCGCCGCCAGTTTAAAGAGGGTGCGCATCAAGGCGATGGACTGGCTGGAGATGGTGTCCACGTCGATAAGGGATTCTTCCGACGGCACCTCGGGGCCGGGGTCGGCCTCTTCGGTCTGCTGCTCTTTGCTGCGCTGGGCTAGCAGCTCGGCCCGTTTGATTTTGGCCTGGGCAAAAGCGATTTTGCGCCGCTCGATCAGCAGCCAGCGCTTGGAGAGGTAATAGGCAAAGGCAAAGCCACACAGCATCAGCAGGGAAAGCTGTTCCAGCCAGAGGATTTGCTGGGCGGTGTAGTAGTAACCGGTAATGGCCAGCACCAGGGATACCGCCGGCAGCAAGATGGCCACCCACCACAGCAGGTAATGCCAGTTGCGGGGCCTGACCCCTTTTTCCAGGTTGTACACCAACAGCGCCCGGTGCTTGTAAAGCTGCTGGTAGAACACCGCCAGGCCCCCGGCCAGCGCCATAAAGGTGAGCCGGCCAAGGCCCTGGCGAATGGCCTCGTCGTTTTGCAACTGGCAATACACCGTCACCATCAACAGCGGCGTGGCAATCAGCGCCAGGCGCCGCACCAACAGCCTAAGCCGTTTTACCCCGGCGGCGCGCCAGCGAAAATGGCTTTGCAGTATGCCCTCGTCGTGGGTGAGGTTACGCACCGTCAGCCAGATGGCGCTGCCGGCGGCGCCGGCCATCAAGGCCATGGCAAGGGCCGGTTGGGTTTCTTTGGCAATGAGGCCCAGCACCAAGAACAGCAGCGGCAGCGGCGTAGCGTAGCCAAGGGTTAACGCCAGGGCCTTGACCGTGGCGCGGATGGTGTCGCGGGTGACATTTCCCACCGGTTTAGCAAGCTCTGCCAGGCGTTTACGCAGGCGGTTGAGCTCCAACCAGCGGATCACCATGGCCAGCACCATCAACCCCAGCACCAGCGCCACCAACAGCGGATGGTGGCTGACCCTGAATTCGTTGCCTTCCACCAGCTTGTGGCGCACAAACTGGTAGCTGTCATCCACCAGAGAGGTCAGCCAGTCCCAGCTCAGGGGCCGGGCATTGGGTATCCAAAACAGATGCCCCTCGATAAGGGTCTTGAGCTCGCCGACGGTCTTTTCGAGATCCCCGGTGGCAATCTCCAACTGAGTCAGGTGGTTTAAGTATTCAAAGGTTCGCTCGGAGAGCTTTTTAAGCAATTGGCGGCGGGTGTCGAGGAGCTTTTTGGCTTGCTGGGCCTGTTTGGCAGAGAGCTGGGCCAGGGCGTCGTCCGGTACCGGGCCCTTGAGCTTCTGGTCGTACTCGTATTTATCGATACGGGCCTGGTTGATGGCGTTAATCAGCTGCTTGTGCTGAAAGTCCCGAGGCAGCTGGTCATAGCGAATGCGCAGGGTTTCGCCAAAGGCGGCGCTCACTTTCAGCCATTCAATCTGCTTTTGCACCGACGACTGATACTCGCGCCATTCCAGGTTCTTTTGTTTGACGTCTCGAAGCTTGGACAGCGCCGAGACAATTTGATTGTTAAGGTCGGTCAGCTCATCGGCGTAGCCGACGCTCTCCTGGGCCAGTTGGTCCAAAAAGGGGTTTTGGTAGTCATGGTCCAGGCTTTCGACCAAGGTAGCCTGAATACGTGCCTGGCGCTTTTCATTAAGGGCCGATTGCATCGCCGATTGCTGGGCCACCTTGTCGGCGATTTGCAGGCTCAGCAGCTCTTGGTCCACTTCCTTTAAGCGCAGCCGCTGGCTGGCGGAGGCATCTTCCAGCTCCAGACGGCGGATCCAGGCTTGCAGCATGGCCACCTTGGCTTGCGCCACCGCCATATGGGCCTGGCTCAGGGCGTCGGTGCCGGAGAGATTGTCCAGGTCTTGCTGCTGTTGGTTTAGCTCGTTACGCAGGTTGGCGGCCTGGGTGCTGCCCTGGCCCAGGCGGCTGGAGATGCGGCTTTGCTCGCTGATCACCTTGTCCAACTGGTCGTTCAGGCTCTGCTGGTCGCTGACAACCTGGGGCAGTTCCTGGTCGAGGCGGGTTTCGCTCCAGCTTTTGTAATTGGGCAGGGTAGGCGATTGGTAACGGGCAAGCTCGGCCTCTTTTTGGGGCAGCAGCTTGGGGAAGTTGTCGATAACGTCCTGATATTGCTTGGCTACCTTGAGGTGGTCGTCACGCTGGCCCAGCAACTGGGCCGCCTCGCCATAGAGAGACGCCAGCTGTTCGCTTTGGGGATCGGCAGCCTTCTTGGCGGCCTGGGCCTTGGTTTGCATCTGCTCTTTGAGCAGCTTTTGAAAAGGGCTGTTGGCTTGGGCGCCAACACTGAGCAGCAATGCCAGGGCAAGGCAGGTACGAAACAATAGGGGCATAACCGATCCCGGAACTTAAGTCTTTCTCATCCTAGGGCTTTTTAACCTGGCCCGCCACAGCCAGGGGCTGGGGTTCAGGGCTTTTGGGAACGGGCCGCCAGGGTCTCGAACACGGCCGCGCTGACCACCAGCACGCCGCCGACGAGAGTACGCCAATCGGGGATTTCATGCAGCACCAAGGCCGCTAAAACCGTGGCATAGATAGGTTGCAGACAGGAAATCAGTGCCACGCTTTTTACTTTGAGGTTGCCAAGGGCCTGGGCCAACAGGGCGTGAGGGGTGGCGGTAAAGCCAATGCCCAGCACCAGCAACAGCCCCCAACCCCACAGCGGCATTAAAAGCGCGGCGCTGCTTTGAAAGGGCGCCAACACCACCGCCGCCACCAGACACTGGTAGAACATGGCCTTGGGGCCGGAGTGGTGGCTGAAGCGGTGTTTGTGCAGCAGGTTTCTCAAGGTAAAAAGCAGCGCCGACAGCACTCCCAGCGCCACCCCTTGGGTGGTGCTGTTATCGAGGTTGGTGTCCGGCACGATAAGCACGATGCCCACCAGCACAATGGCGGCGGCCAACAGATCGCGAGGATGGGGCAGTTGGCGCTTTATCATCGGCTCGAGCAGCACCGCCATCACCGGGTAGGTGAAAAAGGCGATCATCCCCACCGCCACGGTGGAGACCTGCATGGAAGCAAAATAGGTGACCCAGTGCAGGCTCACCACCACCCCAAGGGCGAGGGCGGTGGCGTATTCGCGGCCACTGCCAAGGCGCAACCGGCCTTTGGTGGCTTTGACCACCAGCGCCAGGGTGAGGGCGGCAATGACGCAGCGCAGCACCGTCATGTCCAGGGCGCCAAGGGGAATGAGTTTGGCAAAGAGCGCGGTGCCGCCAAACAGCAACACCGCGATATGCAGTTCCCAAAGACTTCGGGAAGAGGGCATCAGTTGGACTTGCTGGCGAAGGCTCCGCCCAGGCGGGTAGTGGTGCCGGGGGCCAACTCCTCGGCAAAGGCCACGGCCTGCTCGCCAAACAGCAGCACTACGGTGCTGCCCAGCTTGAAGCGGCCCATTTCTTCGCCCTTATCCAAGGTGATGGCCTTGAGGTGGCGATAATCCCAGTGGCGCACCTCTTTGCCGGTTGGCGGGCTCACGGTACCGGCCCACACCGTTTCGATGCTGGCAACGATGGTGGCGCCCACCAGCACCAGCGCCATGGGGCCAGCTTCGGTTTCCCACAGGGTGACCACCCGCTCGTTACGGGCAAATAGGCCGGGCACGTTTTCGGCGGTCAAAGGGTTTACCGAGAACAGATCGCCAGGCACGTACACCATGTCGGTGAGGGTGCCTTTAATGGGCATGTGAATGCGGTGATAGTCGCGCGGCGCCAGGTAAATGGTGGCAAAGCTGCCGTTCTGGTAGGGCTCGGCAAGAGCGGGAACGCCCAGCAGGGCTTGTGCGCTGTAGTCGTGGCCCTTGGCCTGGATAATGCGCCCGGCAGTTACCGGGCCTAACTGGCTGACGGTGCCGTCCACCGGCAACACCAGGTCGGTGTCAGCCAGAGGGCGCAGGCCGGGTTTGAGCTCGCGGGTGAAGAAATCGTTGAAGGTGGCAAAGTCCGCCGGGTCCTGCAGCTTGGCCTCGCTCATGTCCACTTTGTACTTGTTGATAAAAAAGCGGATAAAGGCGCGGGTGACAAACCCGGCCTTGGCGCTGGCCAGAAACCCGGTCAGTCGGGACAGGCCATGCTGGGGGATAAGATACTGCAGGGTGATTTTCAGTTGGTCTAACACCGTGAATTCCTTGGCGATTAAAGGGTGCTGTCAGGCGAAACTGGGCCGGCTCTCGGCCAGCGAGTCAACAATGCGATGGTAACTGTCTAGGCGGCTTTGGGCCAGTTCTCCACGGGCAATGGCGGCATTGAGGGCGCAGCCCGGATCGGCCTTGTGTTTGCAGTCGCGAAACTTGCAGGTGCCCAAAAAGGCCCGGAACTCGCGAAAGCCGCGGGCGATGGTAGTTTCGTCCAGGTGCCAGAGCGCAAATTCGCGAATGCCGGGGGAATCAATCAAATCCCCGCCGGTGGGGAAGTGAAAGAGTCTGGCCACCGTGGTGGTGTGCTGGCCAAGGCCGGAGTTCTGTGACACGTCCCCCACTTGGGCTGCGGCGTCCGGCAGCAGCCGGTTCACCAGAGAGGATTTACCCACCCCCGACTGGCCGACAAAGATACTCACTTCATCTTGCAGCGTGGCCTCAAGCTCTGCCATGCCTTCGCCTTTTTTCACCGACACCAGCAGCACCTGGTAGCCAATGTCGCGGTACAGGGCTAATTGCTGCTCGGCGTCCTGGCGGGCCGCCTCGTCCAATAGGTCGGTTTTATTGAGGATGATCACCGACTCGACCCCCAAGGTCTCGCCGGCCACCAGGTAGCGGTCGATGATGTGGGTAGAGAGCACCGGCAGCACCGAAGAGACGATGTACATCTGGTCGATATTGGCGGCCACCGGCTTGATGCCGTCGTAGAAATCCGGGCGGGTCAGCACCGAATGGCGCTCGTGTACCGCCTCAATCACGCCGCTGATACCGGCCAGGGCCTCGTTGCCCCGGCGCCACACCACTTTGTCGCCAGTGACCAGCGAGCCGACGGTGCGCCTCAGGTTCAGGCGGTGCACCTTGCCCTCAGCATCTTCCACATCGGCGTGCTGGCCAAAGCGCGAGAGCACCAAGCCTTCTTCGGGGCTGCCCAGCAGGGCATCGTCGATGGCGACCTCGTCCTGCTGCTTAAGACGTTTGGCATGATTGGCTTTAACCCGGCGCTGTTGGCCGTGGGTCAGTTTGCTGCGTTTGGCCACTTTGTTCCTGGCTGCTGCTGACGTAAAACCCTATGATACACCGAGGTGCCCCTTCAGAAGAAAACCCATGAGCAAAGACAACCTGATTTGGATTGATCTGGAAATGACCGGCCTGGATCCGGAAAAAGAGCGGATCATCGAGATCGCCACCATCGTCACCGACAAAGACCTTAATATTCTGGCCGAAGGGCCGGTGCTGGCGGTGCATCAGAGCGATGCGCTGCTGAACGCCATGGACGAATGGTGCACCCGTACCCACACCGCCAACGGCCTGGTGGCCAGAGTCAAGGCAAGTGCCTTATCCGAAGCTGACGCCGAGGCGCAAACCATCGCCTTTTTGCAAAAGTGGGTCGACAAGGGCGCCTCGCCGATTTGCGGCAACTCCATCGGCCAGGACCGGCGCTTTTTGGTCAAATACATGCCAGAGCTTGAGGCCTACTTTCACTACCGCAACCTTGATGTCAGTACCCTTAAAGAGCTGGCCCGGCGCTGGGCGCCGGCAGTGCTTGGCGGCATCAAGAAGAAAGAAACCCACCTGGCCCTGGATGACATCCGCGAGTCCATCGAGGAGCTGCGTTACTACCGTGACCATTTCCTGAAACTGCCGGTTGCCTAAAAAGGCGCCAAACAGTATTTGGGGATGTTGCGCAGACGAAATTTTTAGGTACAATGCGCTCCGCTGTCGGGGAACAATACCGACGGCGGGCTGTAAGGCCAAAGCGCGGGAATAGCTCAGTGGTAGAGCACAACCTTGCCAAGGTTGGGGTCGCGAGTTCAAGTCTCGTTTCCCGCTCCAAATTTAAGGCGTAGTTGGTTAAATTAATTGACTACGAGGTGTGAGAATCGCGACGGTCGCGAGCCGAATGTCGGCCCAGCCAAGTCTCGTTTCCCGCTCCAAATTTAGATGATTCGGGCTTAGACCAGGGTCATGGCGAAAGCCAAAAGTCGTTGCTCAGGCAGCGCACACAATGCGGGAATAGCTCAGTGGTAGAGCACAACCTTGCCAAGGTTGGGGTCGCGAGTTCAAGTCTCGTTTCCCGCTCCAAATTTAAGGCGTAGTTGGTTAA
>NZ_RJUL01000010.1:0-64519 GCF_003751625.1 Gallaecimonas pentaromativorans | reverse complement strand
GCGGGAATAGCTCAGTGGTAGAGCACAACCTTGCCAAGGTTGGGGTCGCGAGTTCAAGTCTCGTTTCCCGCTCCAAATTTAAGGCGTAGTTGGTTAAATTAATTGACTACGAGGTGTGAGAATCGCGACTGTCGCGAGCCGAATGTCGGCCCAGTCAAGTCTCGTTTCCCGCTCCAAATTAAAGTGATAGTGGGTGTAAATCGGCTATCCGGCGAAAGCCAAAAGTCGTTGCCAAGGCAGCGTACACAATGCGGGAATAGCTCAGTGGTAGAGCACAACCTTGCCAAGGTTGGGGTCGCGAGTTCAAGTCTCGTTTCCCGCTCCAATTAGAAAAGGCCGCCCATCAGGGCGGCCTTTTTGCGTTTGGGTTTATTGTGATTCAGAACATTGACTGCAATGGCGCCGCTCTTTTCCTTTCCTAAACAAAGGCCGCTTAGAAAGCGGCCTTTGAGTGAGGGTTACGCCCTGCCGATCAGCGGATCGCTAAAACTCGGTTGGCCGGTTTCCATGTGGCCGCACCAGCGGCGCCGGTAGTGCCCGGCGCTAAGGGCCAGATCGTACCAATGGGCCTGCTCGGCAATATGCCAACTCAGGCTCTGCTGCTGGCCGGGGGCCAACCGGTAGCGCTGGTTCTTGCCGCTGTATGCATCCGTTATCTCAAAGGTCTGAGGCTCGCCAGAGAGGTTGCTTAAGGTCAGCATCAGCAGGTTGGGGGTGGCGCCTCGGCTGAGGCTGGCCTCCAGGCCGTCGTCCCCTTGGCCGGCGAAATGACGAAGGTAACCGTTGGGGCCATGCAGGGTCAGTTGGTAGCCAGCGCCGGTCTCGATGCTGTCTTCCAGGCGGCTGTGAGCGGCGGCGGTGTAGTGGCGCGGCCCATGAGTAGCCTGGTCGTCATAAAGCCCAAGGGCCACCGCCACCGTGCTTTGGTTGTGGATGGCAAGGGCCAGTTGGCCGCCTTTGGCGCGGGCGCTGACTTCCATCTCGTACGGCAAGGGCCTTGCCGGGCGTTGGCCGGGCTCCTGGCGGGGCATGGCGGCCATCGGCGGCAAGGTGGGGGCCGGCAGCTTGGCGGCTTTATCCACTTGGCCAATGTAGTGGCCGGTATCGGGCAGCTTGGGCCAGGTAGCGTTTTGGCCGGCAAAATCGAGGGTGCTGGTGAGATCCCCTGCCACTGCCCGGCGCCAAGGGGAAATATTGGGCTCCCTGACCCCAAAGCGCTGCTCTAAAAAGCGCAGCACCGAGGTGTGGTCGAACAGCTCTGAGTTCACCCAGCCACCCCGGCTCCAGGGAGAGATCACCATCATCGGTACCCGTGGCCCAAGGCCCAGGGGCTCGCCGTGATAATCCTCGCCATCGAGAGCAACGTTGCTTTTGCCAAGGGCGCTACCCGCCGGCGGCACCGGCACCGGTACGTGGTCGAAAAAGCCGCCGTTCTCGTCGTAGTTCAGCAGGAACACTGTTTTTGACCAGACCTCGGGGTTGCTCATCAGCGCTTCGAGTAAACGTGCGGTCAAAGACGCGCCGTAGCCTGGCGAGGCTTCGGGGTGCTCGGAGAGGATATAAGGGGCGATAAGCCAGGAGACCTCCGGCAAGGTGCCGTTTTTTACGTCTTCGGCAAAGGCCGCCACCAGGTGCTCGCCTCGCGAAGCTACGGCGTTCTCGGCGCTGGAGCCCGCCACCCAGGCGCGGCCCTGGCGGTAGCGGTGCGAGTCAGGGTCAAGGCCGCGAAAGGCCTTGAACGATTGCAGGGCGTTATCGCCGAAGTTGTCGTACTCCTGATAGACCCGCCAGCTGACCCCGGCTTTGTCGAGGCGCTCGGCGTAGGTGGTCCAGTCATAGGGCGTGAACTCGCCGTGGTCGCGGCCCATGTCCGAGGTCCAGTTGCCGTCGTCCTTGTTGGCCACCACCTGTGGGCCGCTGTTGCCTACGGTCAGGCCGCTGGTGCCGGTCCACAGGAACATGCGGTTGGGGTTGGTGGGCCCGAACAGCGAGCAGTGGTAACCGTCACAGATGGTAAAGGCGTCGGCCAGGGCGTAGTAAAAGGGCATGTCGTCCCGTTTGAAATAGCCCATGGTCATGGGGGTTTTCTGCTCGGCCCACACATCGTTGCAGGCCCAGTCTTTTACCGGGCCGCGCCAGTCGTGGTTGAGGTCGTGCATGGTTTGGGCGGAGCTGCCGGTGCTGTCGAGATGAAAAGGCAGCACCGGCGCCGGGGTCTTGCTGCACGCTTGCTGCCACACCGATTGGCCGGGGCGGCTTTGCATGGCCCTGGGGTCGTCAAAACCCCGCACCCCGCGCAGGCTGCCAAAGTAGTGGTCAAAGGAGCGGTTCTCCTGCATGAAGATAACCACGTGTTTGACATCCTCAATGGTGCCGCTTTGGCGGGCAGGCTCAATGGCAAGGGCCTTACGGATGGTGGCGGGCAGGGTGGCGGCGCTGGCGATACCGGCGATGCCGGCGGCTGAAGAGAGCTTTAAAAAGCGGCGACGTTGTTGGTCAACCATCGGCTTTTACCTCAAAAAAGAAGCCCCGGCAAAGCCGGGGCCAAAGGGGTTAGAAAGACAGGGTAGCGTTGGCGGTGACGGTACGGCCGACACCGATGTAGTAGCCGCCGTTGGAGCCGCCAGCCAGGTAGTTGGTGTCACCCAGGTTGGTGACGTTGAGGGTTAGATCCAAACCCTTGATGCCTTTGGTGGCAAAATCCAGGTGGTAACCGGCGTACAGGGACATCACGGTGTGAGACGCGATGGTGTCCTTGTTGAAGTAGTCGCCGTAGTAGTCGCCGGTGTACTTGGCTTCCAGACCGCCGCGGTAGCTGCCGTCGCTGTAGTTCACCGCTACCACGCCCATGCGGCGCGGCGCACCGGCCACTTCCATGCCTTTGATGTCGCTTAAGGTGGCGTTGCCGCCAGCGTCGGTTGCCGGCACCAGGCTGCGGTCGGAGTACTCGGAATCGTTGAGGGTCAGCGAGCTGTAAAGGCTCCACATCGGCGCGAACTGCCAGTTGATGCTGCCTTCAAAGCCCTTGGACTTGATACCGCCAACGTTGACGTACTGGCCGTCCAACTCGCCCAGATAGTCGATGCCGCTGCCAGCGGTGGCGGCGATGTAGGTGATGCGGTTGTCGAATTTGATGTGGTAGAAGGCCGCGGTGACTTGCAGGCTGGAGCCGAAGTAACGCAGGCCAAGGTCGGTGTTCTTGGCGGTTTCGGCGTCCAGTTTGCCGTAGTCCTGATCGGTCTCAAGGATGCTGTCGGAGATGGCTTTGAAGTTCTCGGAGTAGCCGCCGTAGAGCTCCCAGCTGGGGGCGAAATTCCATACCGCCCCAGCCATGGGCAGCAGATCGGAGTCGCTGGACAGCGACCCGGTCTTTTGGCCCACAAAGTTGTCTTTACGGTCGATATCCACCAGGAACTTGCGCACCCCGGCGGTCAGGGTCAGATCCCCCAGTACCCATTTGTCTTGGGCGTAGTAGTTGAGGGTGTCGGTGGTGTAGGTGCGGTCATACTGGCGCCAGTAGGCGGTGTTGTCGTAGGCCGGGCCCACTTTTGGGTCCAGCACGCCGTGCCAATCGCGGTATTCATCGCGGTCTTGGCGCTCGGCCCACAGGCCAAGGGTCAGGGTGTTGTCCATGGTGATGTCCCAGCTAAAGCGCGAGGTCATACCGTAGCGGTCCTTGCCGTAATGGGTGTGACGGTAGCTGGAGGCCAGGGTGCAGGTGTCGTCGCAGTCGGCCGGGTTCAGCACCGGGGCGCCACTGGCATCAAAATGGGTAAAAGTCTGCAGGTTGCCGTCGGTATCGAGGATGGGTTTACCGGCGTCGTCCACCAGCACCTGGTAAGGGGGCAGCCAGTCACCACGGCCTTTCATGTGGTGGTAATAGGGGGTGACTTCCAGGCGGGTGCTGTCGCTCGGGCGGGTGTCCAGGCGCAGGTAGGCAAAGGTGTTTTTGCGAAGGGTGCGCCAGGCTTCGGCAAAGTTTTGGTCTTCTACCGGGTCGCCGGTCCAGTTCCAGGTCAGGCGGTCCCAGCGGGGGTCTTGCTTGAACTGGGCCAGGGAGATGCCGTTGTAGTTGGTTTCGTCCACGTCGTCATAGCTGATGCGGCCGGTCAAGGTGGCCCAGCTCAATTCTGACACCAGCTTGTAGGCGGCGTGAAAATCGGTGGAGTCGCCGTTGGAGCCAGAACCTATCCAGCGCTTGGTGCGGCTGTCGGCCAGACTCAGGTAACTGGTGGTGGTGTCGTTCCAGAAGCGGCCGGTATCAAAGCGCAGGTAGTATTTGCGAGAGTCATAATCGCCGCCGCTCACCGCTGCCACGGCGCCCTTTTCGTCATTGGGGTTGGCAGAGATGTAGTTAAAAGTGCCGCCCAGGGCGTCGAGGGAGGGGGAGCCGATATCGGAGGTGCCCTGCATCACTTCTACCCGGGCGGTGTCTTCGGTCAGCAGGTAACGGTTGGCCTTGGAGCCGCCGCCGTAGCCGGAACCGCCGTTGGGCAGGCCGTCGATGGTCATGCCCAGTTGCTGGTCGGAGCCGTTAAGGGCAAAGCCGCGCATGGTGATGGTGGTAGACCAGTCGTCGGAGCCGAACACGCCGCCTTCACCCACGCTCACCCCGGGCAGCATGTCGATAAGGTCGTTGACGCTGGACAGCGGGCTTGAGAAGGATTTGATGTTGTCGTCGGTGCTGTTGTTGGCGTAGGCGATACGGGCGCCCACCACCGAGATCACCTCGGTGTCTTTACCGGCGTCGTCGTCGGCAAAAGCGCAGGAACTGAATACCACTGCGATGCTGGAGGCAAGCAGGCTGGGAAGGAGAAGTTTGTGATTTGTCATGATTTTTCCCTTGCGAATAAATAGAGCGCATTGTGGGAAGGGGGTGTGACGAAAACGTTTCGCTTGGGTTTCCTGGCCGTGAATGTTTTTTGACCGTAAAAAAGCACGGGCTTGACTTGCCGCAAGGCTGGGCCATTCTGGCTGGGGTTAAGCTCAAGTGAGTTTCAAGGAGAGAGCAGCATGCGTTTTAAAACCGTACGTGACCTGATAGACCACCTGGCCGAGTCCCACTTTGCCCTCAGCAAGCTTTACCAGCGCCTGGCCAGTAATGCCGATGCCGAACGCACTCGCATGATGCTCCATTACCTGGTGGATCATGAGCAAAAGGTGGCAGACGACTACCGCGACTACCTCAAACATCCCCACAGCGCCTTTGACACCTGGTTCGATAAGGCGGTGGACAGCGATTTCATCAAGCAGCTCACCTATGTGGACATCAAGGCCAATGCCAGCCTCGATGACGTGCTGAGCCTGGCGCTGGAGCTGGACAACAAACTGCTGGCCGATATCGAGGCCCTGCTGCCCCTGTGTCCCGGCCAAGAAAGCCGCCAGTACCTTGAAGGGCTACTGAGTTCTGCCAAGAACATTCAGCAACGCTTTGTGCACCAGACCATGCGCATGCAGGACCTATAGCCGCGCTTGGGCTATTGTGTCAGACTCTTCTGGTTTGACCAGTTGGAGCCTTTATGAAACCCGTCAACCGCCTTGGCCGCCTGGTGCGGCTCTGTAAGCGTCTTCCCAAAAAGTGGCAAAGCGCCGCGCTGTCCCGGCTGTTCAATGGTGCCGTCAAGTTTGCCGGCACCGCCGGTATTCGCATCACCCAGGCCGACTACCAGCAGGCCGAGATGGTGCTGGCCAACCGCAAGAAGGTGCAAAACCACATCAAGGGCGTGCATGCCGCCGCCACGGCGCTGCTGGGCGAATCGGTTACCGGTTTGGTGTTTGGCCTTAACGTGCCGGACGACCGCCTGCCTCTTCTAAAAGCCATGGACATCAACTATTTACGCCGCGCCAAGGGCAGCCTAAAAGCGGTAGCGCAGCTGAGCGACGAGCAAGTCGCCCAGATCCGCAGCCTCGAGAAGGGGGAAGTGGCGGTGGAAGTGGTTATCACCGACGAAGAAGGTGAACAACCGGTACAAGCGCGCTATCTTTGGGCCTGGGTTCCCAAAAAACGTTAATTCATCCGTAGTTTACGGATGAATTTGCAAGCTGTCCCGAGGAGGAGCGGCATGCACAAAATCAAGCTTTTCAGCCTGGCCATGGTGGTGGCCATGGCCGGTTGTACCCAGACCAGCCCCACAAGGCCGCCGGCCCAGCCGCCGGTGGTGGAAGCGCCGCAGGCCACCGAGCAGGACGCCCTGGCCCAGAACATCAAGGCGCTGGTGGCCACCTTGCCGGACGGCGACGTGGCGGTGGTGAAGGTTGCCAACTATTCCAACCGCCGTATCGACACCCAAGCCTTGACCGAGCGCATTGTCAGCGAGTTGGATAAAGACGGCCGCGAGGCGGCGGACTTGTCGGCCAGCGCCGACGCCTTCGATCTGCTCTCGGCCCGCCAGGCCGGGCGCCAAGGGGGCCATCAGTATCTTTTGTACGGGCAAATTCGTGAAAGCGGCGACAGCCTGCGGCTGCGGGTGATGACCCTGGCCAACGGCATTATTGTCTGGAGCCGGGACATGCCGGTGCCCACCCCTTAAGCGCTGTCTGGCAAGCCCTTTTCAACGGCCCGCACCAAGCGGGCTTTTTTCTGGCCGACTTTGCCGCTGCCGTCGCCTTCCTGGGGCTTTTGGCGCTGCTGGCCCAAGGCCCAGAGGATGTGTTCTGCCACCAGTTCGCTGGCGCCCTCAAGGCGCGCCTCAAGGGCGGCAATGATGTCAAGGCTGTAAGGCGCGTTACCCAGGGCCACCGCCAGGTTGCGCTGCCAATGCTCAAAGCCGATGCGGCGGATGGGCGAGCCTTCGGTCACCTTCAAAAAGGTGGTCTCGTCCCAGGCCCAAAGCGCCAACAGATCCGGGGCGTGCAGGGGCGCGCGCGGGGCAAAGTCCGGCTCGCTGCTTAGATGGGCAAAGCGGTTCCAGGGGCAGATGAGCTGGCAGTCGTCACAGCCGTAGATGCGGTTGCCAATCAGCGGCCGAAAAGGCTCGGGAATGGGGCCTTTAAGCTCGATGGTGAGGTAGGAGATGCAGCGGCGGGCATCCACCACGTAAGGCTCGACAATGGCCTGGGTCGGGCAGATGGTCATGCAGGCCACGCACTTGCCGCATTTCTCCTCGCCAAAAGGCGGGTCGACGGGGAGCGGCAAGTCCACCAGCAGCTCACCCAAAAAGAAGAACGACCCGCCTTCGGGGTTAAGCAGCAGGCTGTGTTTGCCCACCCAGCCAAGGCCTGCCTTCTCGGCCAAAGGCCGCTCCAGCACCGGCGCCGAGTCTACAAAGGGGCGAAACTGATATTCACCAAGGGCGGCCTGTATTTTCTCGCCGAGCTTTTTCAGGCGGTTTCTCAGCAGCTTGTGGTAATCGCGGCCCAGGGCATAGCGCGAGACATAGCCCTTTTCGGGATTACCCAGAATTTCCCCGAAACGGGCCTTGGGAGGCAGGTAATCCATGCGGGCGCTTATTACCCGCAAGGTGCCAGGCAAGAGTTCCTGGGGGCGGGCCCGGAGCATGCCATAGCGGGCCATGTAGTCCATGTCGCCATGGTGGCCGGCGTCCAGCCAGGCTTGCAGGGCCGCTTCGTGACTTTTCAGGTCGGTATCGGTGATCCCAACCTGGGCAAAACCCAGTTCACGGCCCCAGGCCTTGATGTCGTTGGCGAGTTGTTGGTAGTCGGTCACGGCGCCCCCTGTATTGCAGGGCGCAGGGTAGCATATCTGGGCCCGGCGCCGCGCTGTTGGTAAGCTCATCAAAACGTCTTGTGAGGTCACCATGCTGACTCCTTTGCTAAATGCCCTGCCTTGTCCGCTGCCCCTGGCAGCCGAGCTAAAGGAACTGGAGCCGCGCCTGGCCGCGGCCAAGGGCCTGAGCCTGTATCAGCTGATGGAAAAGGCCGGCCTTGCCGCTTATGGCTTGCTGCGCCAGCGCTGGCCTGCTGCCAAAAAGCTGCTGGTGCTGGCTGGCACCGGCAATAACGGCGGCGACGCCTATGTGCTGGCCCGCTTGGCGCTGGCCGATGGCTTGGCGGTCACCGTGGTGGCCAGCGGCGAGCCCAAGGCGCAGGAGGCCAGCCAGGCCGCCAAGGCCTGGCACCAGGCAGGCGGTAAAACCCTGTTTAGCTTACCGGCCGCTCTTGATGGCGAACTGGTGGTGGATGGCCTGCTGGGCATGGGCCTTGCCAGCGAGGTGCGCGGCGCCGCCAAAGCCTTGCAGGTCTTTTTGGCCACCACGGCGCTACCCATTTTGGCCATCGATGTGCCAAGCGGCCTTGGCAGCGACAGCGGCCATTGGTGGGGCAAACCCTTTAGTGCAAGTGCCGTGGTGACCTTTATTTTCCCCAAAGCCGGGCTCTTGACCGGCCAGGGCAGGGCTGCCTGGCAGCAAGCTTGGCTTGCCGACTTGGACCTTACCCCCAGCGCCGAGACAGCGCTTAACGCCTTGGATTTTTCTGCCCTCAAAGCGCGGCGCCCCACCCGCAAGGCCACTGCCCACAAAGGCGACAGCGGCCGGCTGCTGGTGGTGGGGGGCAACCTTGGCCTGAGCGGCGCCATTCGCCTGGCCGGAGAAGCGGCCCTTCGCAGTGGCGCGGGCCTGGTTAAAGTGCTGACCCACCCGCAAAGCGCCCTGGCGGTAAGCCTGGGACGGCCTGAGCTGATGGTGGAACCCGTTGCCGATTGGCGCGCCCCCGGCTTTGCTGCCAAGGCTCTGGTGCTGGGCCCGGGGCTGGGCCAAGACCCTTGGGGCCAAGCCATGTGCGCCGGCGCCCTTGGCCTGCCTCTTCCCAAGGTGGTGGACGCCGACGCCCTGAACTTGGTGGCACAAAAGCCCCAGGCGCTGGTAGACGCAATTATCACCCCTCACCCTGGCGAGGCGGCAAGACTGCTGGGGGCCAGCATTGGCGATGTCGAACGTGACCGGCTGGCGGCGGTACAGGCCCTGGCTCAACAATACCGCTGCGTAGCGCTTTTAAAAGGTGCCGGCACCTTGGTGTCAGATGGCAAGCAAAGCTGGCTGCTGGCGGTGGGCAGCCCGGCCATGGCGGTAGGCGGTATGGGCGACGTGCTTTCTGGTATCATTGGCGCACTTTTGGCGCAGGGGCTCTCGCCTTTGGATGCGGCGCTGCTCGGTGCGGCCCTGCATGGCGAGGCCGGCAGCAAGGCGGCAGAGCAGGGGGCCATTGGCACCCTGGCCAGCGATCTTTTTGACTGGGTGCGGAACCTTATCAATGCATGACATCTTTCTGGCGGACGACACCGCCACCGTGGCGCTGGGCGAGCGCCTGGCCAAGGCGGTCACTCCGGGTATCACCATTCATCTGCTGGGGGATCTGGGGGCCGGTAAAACGACCTTAAGCCGGGGTTTTATCCAGGGCCTTGGGCATTCAGGTCGGGTCAAGAGTCCCACCTATACCCTTGTGGAGCCTTACGAACTGCCGGGCGTGAGAGTCTATCATTTTGATCTGTATCGACTTTCTGACCCTGAAGAACTTGAATTCATGGGCGTGCGTGATTACTTTGGCAAAGATTGCATCTGCCTGATTGAATGGCCGCAAAAAGGCGAGGGCGTGCTGCCCGAGGCCGACCTAGTGTTGTCTCTGGTTTATCAGGGCGACGGCCGGTCGGTGAGCCTCGATGCCAGAAGCATTCAAGGCGCCAAGACTCTGGAGAGGTTGTCCCCGTAATATGAAGCGTCTGCTGCCTGGGTTGTTGCTGTGGTTGTGTTGCCTGCCATTGTGGGCCAACAGCCTCGACGAAGTGCGTGTCTGGCCCTCAGAGGCCAAAACCCGGGTGGTGCTGGACATGGGCGCCGCGCCCGACTTTTCCTATTTCACCTTAAAAAACCCCGACCGGCTGGTGGTGGATCTCGCCAATACCCAACAAAAGGTCAAACTGCCCATGGCCGTGGGGGACTCAGAGGTACTCACCAAAATCCGCAACTCCACCCCCAAGAGCAAGGGCGGCATCCGGCTGGTGTTGGAACTGAGCCGTAGCGCCAAGGCCGAACTGTTTGCCCTGGCCCCCAGCGACGGTAACGGCAACCGCCTGGTGATTGATGTGGCTGGCAAAGGCGCCAGCGCCAGTGCCCCCAGCCACAGCAGCCAGGCCCAGACCCCGGCGCCAAAACCGGTGCCCATCACGCCGCCAGCCCAGGGCCGGGACATTATCGTCGCCATCGACCCCGGCCACGGCGGCCATGACCCAGGCTCCATTGGCCGTCACAAGACCTATGAAAAGAACGTGACCCTGGCCATCGCCAAGAAGCTGCAAGCTGACCTTGACCGTATCCCCGGTATCAAGGCGGTGCTGACCCGCAGCGCCGACAAATACATCGGGGTGGTGGAGCGGGCCGATATCGCCCGTGAAAAGAAAGCCGACATACTGGTGTCCATTCATGCCGACTCCATCGGCTCTTCCCAGCCGAGGGGAGCCTCGGTGTGGGTGCTTAACACCAGCCGTGCCAACCGGGTAATAGGTAAGTGGGTGGACGAAAAAGACCGCCACTCCGAGCTTCTTGGCGGCGCCGCCGAGGTGATAGAAGACACCAAGCAAGAGCAATACTTGGCCCAGGCGCTGCTGGACATGTCTATGGACCACAGTCGTTCGGTGGGCCAAGACATCGGCTCTTTGATGCTAAAAGAGCTGGGCAAGGTAACCCGTCTGCACAAAGACCGCCCCCAACCCAAGAGCCTTGGGGTGCTGACCGCGCCTGACATCCCCTCGGTGCTGGTAGAAACCGGCTTTTTGTCCAACCCCGATGAAGAAAAACTGCTGGCCAACAGCTGGCACCAGGGCCGTATCGCCGGCGCGCTGGCCACGGCCCTTAAGGAATATTTCACTGCCTGGCCGCCCCCGGGCAGCCTCTTTGCCCAGCAAAACGGCAAGGTGCACGTGGTGCGTAGCGGCGAGTCGCTGTCGATACTGGCGTCGCGCTACAATACCTCGGTCTCTGCCATCAAGGCCGCCAATGGCCTCAAATCCAATGTGCTGCTGGTCGGCCAGAAACTGACAATACCCTCAAGCTGATGCCCATTCGTATTCTGCCAGCCCGCCTGGCCAACCAGATCGCTGCCGGTGAGGTGGTGGAACGGCCCGCTTCCGTGGTCAAGGAGCTGGTGGAAAACAGCATTGATGCTGGCGCCACCCGTATCGACATCGACATCGAAAAGGGCGGCCAGCGGCTTATTCGTATCCGCGACAACGGCAGCGGTATCCCCAAAGACGAGCTGACTTTGGCGCTGAGCCGCCACGCCACCTCGAAAATCGCCAGCCTGGACGATCTGGAAGCCATTTTCTCCCTGGGGTTTCGGGGCGAGGCCCTGGCCTCGGTGTCCTCGGTGTCGCGCCTTACTCTCACCTCCCGCACCCCTGAGGCTACTGAGGCCTGGGCGGCCCAGGCCGAGGGCCGCGACATGGAGGTCAAGCTGAACCCGGCGGCGCACCCGGTAGGCACCACGGTGGAAGTGCACGACTTGTTCTTCAACACCCCGGCCCGGCGCAAGTTTTTAAAAGCCGAGAAAACCGAGTTTGCCCATATCGACGAGCTGGTGCGCCGTATTGCCCTTAGCCGTATGGATGTGGCGCTGGTGCTGCGCCACAACGGCAAAACCGTGCGCCAATACCCGCCAGCCCAGGGGGAGCAATTCCAGCAGCGGCTGGCGGCGGTGTGCGGCAACGACTTTGCCGGCCAATGCCTCTATATCGACAACCAGCACCAGCAGCTTCGGCTCTGGGGCTGGCTCAGCGAGGCGCCCCGCAACCACCCTGATCTGCAGTATTGCTACGTCAACGGCCGGATGATGCGCGACAAGCTCATCAACCACGCGGTGCGCGACGCTTACGGCGCGGTGCTGGCCGAGGGGCAACACGGCGCCTTTGTGCTCTTTGTGGAGCTGCCGGCCGCTCAGGTGGATGTGAATGTTCACCCGGCCAAGCACGAGGTGCGGTTTCACGACGCCCGGCTGGTGCACGATTTTATTGCAAGAGCCCTGGCCGATGCCCTGGCCCAGGCCGCGCCGCCAAGCGACTGGCAAACCACCAGCGGTCTTGCCGAGGCCAGTGTGCCGACCCGCGCCGCCAGCAGCTGGGGCCAATCGGAGCGGGCCACCGGCAGCAGGCCTTATCAGCCAGCGGCGGCGCCAGGGCGCAGTGAAGTCAGTGAAGCGCTTAGCGCCTTTGCCCGCTGGCAGGCGCCGGTACGCCCGGCCCCCATGCCCCAGGTTGAAGTCGCCGCCACCGACGGGGCTTTGCATCTGGAACGGGGGCGCTGGTTGCTGCTCTCTAAAGGCGGGCAGTTGCTGGCGGCCGACCTTCGACCTCTGGGCGCGCAAATGGCAGCCAAAGGGGTCGCACAGGGGGCGCCGTCCCAGCCATTGTTGTTGCCGGTGACCTTGCCCCTCGATGAGCCGATGCTGGCGGCTTTTGAGCGCCACCAGGCGCAACTCGAATCCTGGGGGCTGGCGCTGCATCAGCCTGGCAGTGGTAAGTTGATGGTGCGGGCCGTGCCCCAGCCCCTTCGGGAGCTGGATGTCAGCCAGTGGCTGCCGGCACTCCTTGGCCACCTGGAAAGCCTCGCCCCCATTGATGCCCTTGAGCAGGCTCTGGCTGCTAACCCCCGGCGCTATCGCTGGCAAGAGGCCCTGGCACTGTGGCAGGGGCTGGACCATAGTCAACAACAGGCGGCGCTTAAGCCCCTGGATTTGCACGCGTTATTGAAGGATTCCTGATGACTCTTCCCGTGGTGATGCTGATGGGGCCCACCGCCTCAGGCAAAACCGACTTGGCCATGGGGCTTTTTGACCGTCTGCCCTGCGAGCTCATTAGTGTCGACTCGGCCCTTATCTACAAGGGCATGGACATCGGCACCGCCAAGCCAAGCCCAAAGGAGCTGGCCCGCTACCCCCATCACCTTATCGACATCCTCGACCCCGCCGAGAGCTACTCGGCCGCCGATTTTGTCGACGATGTGCAGCCGCTTATCGATAACGCCCTGGCCACCGGCAAGCTGCCGGTTTTGGTGGGCGGTACCATGCTCTATTACAAAGCGCTGTTAGAGGGGCTGTCGCCGCTGCCCAAGGCCAGCCCTCTGGTGCGCGCCGAGATTGAAGCCGAGGCACAAGCCCTTGGCTGGCAGGCGCTGCACCAGCAGCTTCAGGCCATTGATCCAACGGCGGCGGCGCGCATTCACGTCAACGACCCGCAACGCCTTAGCCGCGCCCTTGAGGTCTATCGTATCAGCGGCCAGAGCCTCACCCAGTTACAGGCCGAGTCGGGCTCACCGTTCACTTACCCGACAGTTCAAGTCGCTATCATGCCCGCAGACCGCGTTTTATTAAGAGAACGCATCCGGTTACGTTTTAAGCAAATGATGGCGCAGGGTTTTTTGGATGAGGTAAAGCAGCTTCATCAACGACAAGACCTGCACCCGGAGCTGCCGTCGGTGCGCTGTGTCGGCTATCGCCAGCTCTGGGCTTACCTCGACGGTGAGTGCAGCCTGGACGAAGCTGTAGAAAAAGCCATTATTGCCACCGGACAACTGGCCAAAAGACAAAGTACGTGGCTAAATGGCTGGAAGTGGCCGTTACTGCAGCTGGAAACAGGCCATAAGAACAATCTGGACACGCTGCTTTGTGAACTAGATCCCTCTTAAATGATGGTTCATACTAGGGTTCTGACGCGGTCTAATCGTTTGAAATAACTACCCTAATCACAACAAGGAATTTCAACATGGCTAAGGGGCAATCTTTACAGGATCCTTTCCTGAACGCACTACGCAAGGAACGCGTACCAGTATCCATTTACCTGGTTAATGGCATCAAGTTGCAGGGACAAATCGAGTCTTTCGATCAATTCGTAGTTCTTCTGAAAAACACTGTTAGCCAGATGGTCTACAAACACGCGATCTCCACCGTGGTGCCGGCACGCCCCGTGTCCATGCATCAATATACCGCAGGCACCAATGCCGGCGGTGCCGAAGAGAACGCCTGATATTTCAAGAGGTTATTAAAGCTTGTTTGAC
Organism: Gallaecimonas pentaromativorans; assembly: GCF_003751625.1. Classification (NCBI taxonomy): domain Bacteria; kingdom Pseudomonadati; phylum Pseudomonadota; class Gammaproteobacteria; order Enterobacterales; family Gallaecimonadaceae; genus Gallaecimonas; species Gallaecimonas pentaromativorans. Next base: position 50,519 of record NZ_RJUL01000010.1, on the reverse strand, counting down.
CGTTATGAAGGAGGCGAACAGGCTGTCCTTGTTCATGTGGACTTTTCCGCCGAGTCTGACCGGGAAGACCTGGATGAGCTGAAAATGCTCGTAGACTCGGCGGGTGTCACCACCCTGGCCGTACTCACCACCCGCCGCAGCGCTCCCCATCCCAAATTTTATATCGGTACCGGTAAGGCTGAAGAAGTCGCCGAGGCCGTGCGTATGCTGGGCGCCGAGGTGGTGATCTTCAACCATGCCCTGAGTCCCGCCCAAGAGCGGAACCTGGAACGGTTGTTCGAATGCCGGGTCTTGGACAGAACCACGCTGATTTTGGATATCTTTGCCCAACGGGCTCGCACCCACGAGGGCAAGTTGCAGGTGGAGCTGGCCCAGCTCAAGCACCTTTCCACCCGGTTGGTGCGGGGCTGGACTCACCTTGAACGCCAAAAAGGCGGTATCGGCCTGCGCGGCCCGGGTGAAACCCAGTTGGAAACAGACCGTCGCCTGTTGCGCGACCGGATAAACCATATTGAAAAGCGGCTGGAAAAGGTGGCCAAGCAGCGCGAGCAAGGCCGCCGTGCCCGCAGCCGCCGCGAAGTACCAACCCTGTCCTTGGTGGGTTATACCAACGCCGGCAAGTCAACGCTGTTCAACGGCCTGACCAGCGCCGATGTCTACGCTGCCGACCAGCTCTTTGCCACCCTTGACCCTACCCTTCGCAAAGTGCAATTGGCTGACGTGGGCCCGGTTATCCTGGCCGATACCGTGGGTTTTATCCGCCATCTGCCCCATGATTTGGTGGCGGCCTTCAAGGCCACCTTGGAAGAGACCCGCGAGGCCAACCTGTTACTGCATGTGGTGGACGCCGCCGACGAGCGGGCCAGCGATAACACCCAGCAGGTCAATGCGGTACTCAAAGAAATCGAAGCCGACGACGTACCGGTGCTGATGGTCTACAACAAGCTCGATAAACTGGATGACGTGGCGCCCCGTATCGACAGGGCGGATGACGGCAAACCGGTTGCGGTATGGTTGTCGGCGCAAAAACGCCTGGGCCTTGAATTACTGTTCCAGGCGTTATCCGAGCGGTTGGCCGAAGATACCTTTATTGCGACTCTGCAGTTGCCGCCGGCGCAAGGTAAACTGCGCTCAGAGTTATTTTCGCTGCATGCTGTGGCCAAAGAACAAATCGATGAGCAGGGCCAGTGGTTACTCTGGGTGAGGATGCCCCAGGTGGACTGGCAACGGCTCAACAAGCAGAACCAGGGCGCCCCTGAGCGCTTTATCGTCTCTGGTGCTGCTGATAAAGTGCTTTAAGTCACGAGAATTAACGGGAGAAGACAATGGCTTGGAATGAGCCGGGCAACAACAAAGACAAGGACCCCTGGGGTAATAAGCCCCGTGGCGGTAACGACCAAGGTCCGCCCGACTTTGATGAGCTGATGAAAAAGCTCGGGTCCCGCATGGGTGGTGTCTTTGGAGGTGGCAAAGGTAGCGGCGGCTTCTCCTGGGGCGCTGCTGTGGTGGTGCTGATACTGGCGGCTGTGGTGTGGGGCATTTCCGGCTTCTACACCATCAAAAACGCCGAGCAAGGTGTGGTGTTGCACTTTGGCCAGTACAAGGAAACGGTATCGTCCGGCCTGCATTGGAAGCCCACTTTTATCGACAAGGTGTACCCGGTCGATACCCGCACCGTGCGTTCCATCCCCGCTTCAGGCTATATGCTGACCAAAGATGAAAACGTGGTCCGGGTGCAGATTGAAGTGCAGTACAAGGTGAACGATCCCAAGGCCTACAAATTCAACGTTACCGACGCGGTAGACTCGTTGAGCCAGGCGGTGGATGCGTCCCTGCGTTACGTGGTGGGCCATACCACCATGGACGACATCCTCACCACCGGCCGTGAGCAGGTGCGTCGTGATACTTGGGACCTCATCAACAAAACCATCGCTCAATACCATTTGGGTATCGACATCCAGGACGTGAACTTCCTGCCGGCCCGTGCGCCTGACGCGGTGAAAGCCGCCTTTGACGACGCCATCGCCGCCAAGGAAGACGAGCAGCGCTACATCCGTGAAGCCGAAGCTTACGCTTCCGAAGTCGAACCTATTGCCCGTGGTAAGGCGACCCGTATCCTGCAGGAAGCCGATGCCTACAAGCAGCAGGTGGTACTGAAAGCCCAGGGTGAAGTGGCACGCTTCAATAAATTGCTGCCCGAATACGAGGCCAGCCCCAAAGTTACCCGTACCCGTCTGTACCTTGAGACCATTGAGCAGGTGTACGGCAACAGCTCGAAAGTGCTGGTGGACGGTGGCAGTGGCAATCTGATGTACCTGCCGCTGGACAAACTGATGGAGAAGCAGCAAAGCAGCAAGGCCAACGACAATAACGGTGACGAGCTGTTCCAAATTCAGCAGCGCCAAGGCCAGGCCAGCGATAGCGGCTTGTCCAGTTCTGACCCGCGCGGTGTCAACCGCAATGCCGGTCGTACAGGGAGGGACTAAACCATGAAAAAGCTGTTATTTATCCTGGTTATCCTGGCGGTGTTCCTGGGTTACAACTCGGTGTTTGTGGTCTCCGAAGGCCAGCGCGGCCTGGTGCTGCGCTTCCAGCGGGTTAACACTGACGCCCAAGGCAACGCGGTGGTTTACGGCCCCGGCCTGCATTTCAAGGCGCCTTTTGTAGACTCGGTACGGCTCCTTGACGCCCGCCTGCAAAGCCTGGAAGGTGAGCAAGACCGCTTTGTCACCTCCGAGAAAAAGGACCTTATCGTCGATTCCTACGTGAAGTGGCAGATCAGCGATTTCGGCAAGTTCTACGACTCCACCAACCGGGGTAACATGGCTACCGCCGAGAGCCTGCTGAAGAACAAGATCAACAACGGTCTGCGCAGCGAGTTCGGTACCCGTACCATCACCGACATTGTCTCCGGTGAACGCTCCGAAGTGATGGCCGACGCCCTCAAACAGGTCAAGGACAGCTCTCGCGAACTGGGTATCGATGTGGTGGACGTGCGGGTCAAGCAAATCAACCTGCCCACCGAGATCTCCAATTCTATCTACGACCGGATGCGTGCCGAGCGTAACGCCGTTGCCAAAAAACACCGCTCCGAAGGTAAGGAAAAGGCTGAGGTGATCCGCGCCGATATCGACAACAAGGTCACGGTATTACTGGCAGATGCCGAGCGTAAAGCCCGCACCACCCGTGGTGATGGCGATGCGGTGGCGGCCGATATCTACGCCAAGGCCTACGACAAGGATCCGGAGTTTTTCAGCTTCATCCGCACCCTTGAAGCCTACAAGAAGAGCTTCAACGGCGGTAATGACGTCTTGGTGCTCAAGCCGGACGGCGAATTCTTCCGCTACATGAAGGATGCGGATAAGAAAAAATAAAAAACAAAGCCCGGTTCGCCGGGCTTTTTCATGGGGGAAAGTATGCTCAAGCAGCATTATCAACGCTTTTTAAGCCACCATCAGGGCAAGCAGCACTATGCCTGCCATAGTCACCACTTCTGGCCCGACATTACCCGCAGCGCGCAACTGGCCTACTGGGACGACAGCGCCCGCTTGGCCGATGAAAAGTGGGCGATGTTTTTCGGTGAAAAAGTACCGGCGTTGCAGCGCCACATCGCCAAGTTGTTGTCTTTGCCCCAGGCCGAGCAGTTGGTCTTTGCCCCCAACACTCACGAATTCGTGCTGCGGCTACTGTCTTGCCTGCCAAACCACCGCAAGGTGCGGATCCTCACCACCGACAGCGAGTTCCACTCGTTCAGCCGCCAGTGCCAACGCCTAGAAGAAGCGGGCCTTGCCGAGGTGGTGCGGGTGGCGACCCAGCCTTTTGCCAGCTTCGAGGCAAGGCTTATTAGCGAAGCGGCCAAAGGCGGCTGGGATCTGCTGTTTTTCAGTCAGGTGTTTTTTAACTCCGGGGTGGCGGTGAACAACCTTGGCGCCATCGTCAATGCTATACCGGACCCGCAAACCTTGATTGCTATCGATGGCTACCACGGCTTTTGCGCCATACCGACCGATTTAAGTGCCATTGCCCACCGCGCCTTCTACCTTGCCGGCAGTTACAAATATGCCCAGGGCGGCGAGGGCTGCTGCTTTTTAGCGGTGCCACCAGATTGCGCCTTGCGGCCGGTCAATACCGGCTGGTATGCCGAGTTTGGCGCCCTGGAACAACGCCGGGGCCAAACCGCCGCCTATGCCAGCGACGGTATGCGCTTTGCTGGTTCCACCTTTGACATGTCAGCCCTGTACCGGGTGCTGAGCGTGCTGGACTGGTACCAGCGCGACGGTATTACCATTGCGGCAATCCACAGCCACGTGCAGCAGCTGCAGCAGGCTTTTTTGACCGAGCTTGATGCCATTGCTAGCCCGCAACTTAATCGCGGCCAGCTGCTGTGTCATGATCTGGGCCAGCATGGACATTTTTTGACTTTCGCGTTGCCGGATGATGCGGCTACTCAGAGACTGGCTGACTTTTTACGTACCCAAGGTATACTCACCGACCACAGAGGCAACCGTTTGCGTTTTGGCTTTGCTCCCTACCATGAACTGGCCGATATTCGGCTGCAGGCATTGAGGGATCTATGAGCACTTTCCTGCAACTTTGTGCCCTCTGGCTGGTGCTCGAAGGTCTAGGGCCGGCCCTGATGCCAAAAAAGTGGCAACAGCTGATGGCTGAACTATCCCAACAAAATCCCCGCATAATCAGGCAAATAGGGCTGGTTATGTTGGTGCTGGGTGGGCTGTTGGCCTGGTTGGTCAAACATTAGGCCTTAATTCCTTCGGGGGTTTTTTGATAGAATCTGTTTTTAAGCAACGTTCCTAGAGAGACAATGGGCAAAAATGTTGTGGTCCTTGGCACCCAATGGGGTGACGAAGGCAAAGGAAAGGTAGTCGACCTGCTAACCGACAAAGCCGCTTACGTGGTCCGTTATCAAGGCGGTCACAACGCGGGGCACACCTTGGTCATCAACGGCGAAAAAACCGTTCTGCACCTCATTCCCTCCGGTATTCTTCGTGAAAACGTGCAATGCCTCATCGGTAACGGTGTGGTGCTGGCGCCTGACGCCCTGATGCGCGAAATTACCATGCTGGAAGAAAAAGGGGTGCCGGTTAAAGAGCGCCTGAAGATCTCCGAAGCCTGCCCGCTTATCCTCAAATACCATGTCGCCATCGACCAGGCCCGTGAAAAGGCCCGTGGCGCCAAGGCTATCGGTACCACCGGCCGTGGTATCGGCCCTGCCTATGAGGACAAGGTCGCCCGCCGTGCCCTGCGCGTTGGCGATCTGTTCCATCCTGAGCGTTTCGCCGAGAAGCTCAAGGAAGTGCTGGACCACCACAACTTCATGCTGACCCAGTACTACAAGGTTGAGCCGGTTTCCTTCGAAGAAACCCTGGCCGAAGCCAAGGCTACCGCCGAGTATATCAAGGGCATGACCGTTGATGTCACCGACCTGCTGGACAAGGCCCGTAAAGCCGGTGAGCCAATCATGTTCGAAGGGGCCCAGGGCACTCTGCTGGACGTTGACCACGGCACTTACCCCTACGTGACCTCCTCCAACACCACCGCCGGTGGCGTGGCCACCGGCTCCGGTTTTGGCCCTTGTCACCTCGATTACGTGCTGGGTATCGTCAAGGCCTACACCACCCGTGTCGGTGGCGGTCCTTTCCCTACCGAGCTCGATTGCGAAGTCGGCCACCATCTGGGTACCGTGGGCAAGGAATTTGGTGCCACCACCGGCCGTAAGCGCCGCACTGGCTGGTTTGACGCTGTGGTGATGCGCCGCGCCGTGCAAATAAACTCCATCACCGGCTTCTGCCTGACCAAGCTCGACGTCTTGGACGGCCTGGAAACCGTGAAGATCTGCACCGCTTACAAGCTGCCCAGCGGCGAAGTCGTTGAAGTGTCGCCCCTGGCTGCCGAAGACTTCGAAGGCATCGAACTGGTGTACGAAGAGATGCCGGGCTGGAGCGAAAGCACCGTGGGCGTCACTACCCTCGAAGGCCTGCCGGCTGCCGCTCGCGCTTATATCAAGCGCATCGAAGAGTTGACCGGTGTGCCCATCGACATCATCAGCACCGGCCCTGACCGTGTTGAGACCATGGTGCTGCGCCACCCCTTCGCGTGATGGACACTTTGTGAAAAAGGCCGCTTTCAAGCGGCCTTTTTTGTTAAAGCAAAACCCGTGATTGCCGATAGACTAGGGTGTGGAGGTACCTATGTTTGGCCGCAGTCTTTTAATTGTCTTGGCGTTATCCGGCCCGGTGATGGCCGAGGATCTCAAGCCCGTCCAGGTTTATAGCCAGGACGAGCTGCTGGAGCTTATTGCCAAGAACAAGCACCTGCGCCGGGTACTGGACGATGACTGCCAACTGGTGCAGGACATCGAAGCCCGTGCCGAAGTGGCCAAAATTCCCGCTTACCAATTCACCTGGGGCGACATGCTGGCCCATGGCATCTGCGTGCCGACCAATGTCAGCTTGGGGATATCCTACATCCAACGTTCTGCCGACCAAGGCTTGCCTGAGGCCCTGGAACAGCTGGGGCGCTACTACGCCACCGGCAAATGGGTGCAGACCGACATGAACAAGGCCATGCAGCTGCTGCGCATGGCGGTCATGGAGCATAACCTCAAAGCCACCCTGCGCTTTGCCGACTTGGCCATCAAAGGCTACGGCATCCCGCAGGACAAAGAGCTGGCCCTTCGTGAGCTCAAAGGCGCCATCATCCCCAACCGAGACCAATGGCGCCAGGCCAATAACCTGGTGGCTCGCCTCGAAAGGCAACTGCCGGCCACCGTGGTGGCCCAACTCTCTCAGCGGTAAAAATGCCCCATCATTCCTAAGGCGTCTTTAATGGCGCTGGCCGGCGGCTGGCTGCTGCTGGGGTTAAGGTTGTTGTCCATCACCTCGGTTTGCCCGGTCGGGTAGGTCACCACCAGTTCCTTAGGGCTCTTTAGCGCATAGTTGTAATAACTACCCACCAGCAGCCAGGGGCGTGGGCTGCTGTCTGACAGTAGCTTGCCAACGCTGTAGTTGGCGAGTGGCGCCTTGGCCCCAAACACCCCTTGCGCCAGGGTCGGTACCAAATCGAAATGGCTGGTGCGATAGTCCACCTCACCCTGGCCTTGCCCCGGCCAGTGGATCACCAACGGCACCTTGACCTGGGCATCGGAGTAGTTGGAGCCGTGGCCCCAGTAATTCTTGTGGTGGTCGTTAAATTCCTCGCCATGGTCGGCGCTGATGATAATAACGGTGTTATCAAGCAGCCCTTGCTGCTTGAGGTTGGCCAGCAACTTGCCAACCAAGCTGTCGGCATAGCGCACCGCCGTACGGTAACGGTTGCGATAGGGGACTGGGTCAAAATCGTTGTTGAGCTTGATATGGTCGACCCTGTCCCAGTAGGGCTGGAATTTGGGCTCGAAATCGTCCGGAAAATCGTAGGCATGGACGGTGTCGAAGAACAAAAAGCCAAAGAAGGGCTTTTGCTTGTCACGGTCATTCAGGAACGACTCGAACTGGTCGACGGCATTGCGGTCGCGCTTCCAGCGGCGTTCCTCACCGGCTTCGGAATGAATGGGGCGAATGCCGGAGAACACGGTTTTATCAAAGGCCGGGCTGCGCAGGGTAGCCGAGCCATATACCCCGAACTGATATCCGGCGTTTTTAAAAAGATCCATCAACACCGGCGACTGCTGGCTGTCGTCAAAGGCGCCCCAGTAAGTGGCGGGCAGGCTGTAGAACAGCGAGAAGATCCCGGCCTGGGTGGAGTTGCCGCCACTGAAATGATCCAGGTAGCGCTTGGTATCGGGGCTTTTGGCAAAGGCAGTGATGTTGGGGCTGACGGTGCTGTTTAGCTCATCGGCCCGCCAGGTATCAATCAGCACGTACAGTACGTTGAGCTTGGGCGTCACCGTTGCCGTTACCGGGCTTAGCGGATAATGCAGGGCCCCTTTTTCGTGGACATTGAGGGCATCGCTCTCGGGGTGGGCGGTGGCCCAGCCGTGTTTGGCCATAAAGCGCTTGGCGGTAACGGGCTGGTAGATGGGCAGGTTACGGGTCAGGATGGTGATGTGGTTCATGCCCCTGGCGTCGGCGACGGCATGCCAAATCTGACTACTTAAGAAAGCCATAAGAATTGCCGCCCACACTGGCCACTGTCGCCATTGCTTGCTGCTGATACGCCAAAAACCGGTAAATAGCAGCAGCGACAGCAACAAGGCGCCGATGCTGATAAACCAAGTAAGCCAGGAGAATTCAATCACTTCCCCGGGCTGGCTTAAAAAAAGCTGAAACACAAAAGGGCTAAGGTGAAAGCGGTACTGCTCAAAGACTTCCAAGTCTACCCACAGCAGCAGGCCGACCGCCGCCGCCGCTGGCACCAGCAACCAGCCTGAAAACCCCCGCAGCAGCAAGGCCAAAGGCCAGCTGAGAAGGGCACAAAGGCCGGCGATAATGCCGTACCACCCCAACATCGCCAGCAGCAGGTAGCTTAGCGGTGCGGTGGTGAGGTGGGGCATGAAAGCGGTAAATTGCCAAAGCAGCACTGCCACAGGCAGCAGGGCCATCAGCCAGAAGCGGCCGACCCGAGACATCAACGACATGTCATAAAACCTAGGGAAAAAAGCGCCCTATATTGTGCATTCGCCTTCTTTATTCCCCAAGCATTAAAGAGAAACACTATGTTACTCGGTGCTCAAGGGTATAATGGTGGCAAATTCAGCAAATGAGAGCGCCATGCGCGATCAGATAAAGGACCCCTTCGCCGACCGCGAAGCAGAGAAATACGACAATCCCATCCCGAGCCGGGAAGCCATCCTCGAAGAAATGCGCACGCTGGGCAAACCCCAGAGCCTTCGCGCCATGATTAATCACCTGCATCTGGATGATGAAGATCAGCAGGAAGGGCTGCGCCGCCGGCTACGGGCTATGGAACGTGATGGCCAGTTGGTCTTCACTCGCCAAAAAGCTTATGCCCTGACTGAGCGCATGGACCTTATCAAAGGCCGTGTCCAGGGCCACCCTGACGGCTTTGGCTTCGTCAAAGTGGACGAAGGCCAAGACTTGTTCCTGTCACCAACTGAAATGTACAAAGCCTTCAATGGCGATCTGGTGCTGGCCCAAGCCATCAAAACCGACCGCCGTGGCCGCCTGGAAGGGCGCATCGTGCGCGTGTTGGAAGCTCGCTCCTCACAGCTGGTTGGCCGCTATTTTCGCGACGACGGCATCGGTTTTGTGGTGCCGGACGATAAGCGTATTGCCCAGGATATTCTGATCCCCGATGAAGCCCGTGGCGGCGCTCGCGCCGGGCAAGTGGTGGTGCTGGAACTGACCCAGCGCCCCAGCACCCGTTTCAGCCCCGTGGGTAAGATTGTCGAGATCCTTGGTGAGCACATGGCCCCGGGCATGGAAATCGAAATCGCCCTTCGCAGCCACGACCTCCCCCACACTTGGCCCGATGAGCTCAAGGCCGAAATTGCGGGCTTGAGTGAAGAAGTCTTAGAAGAAGACAAGCAAGGCCGGGTGGACCTTCGCGACCTGCCATTGGTCACTATCGATGGCGAAGACGCCCGCGACTTTGACGACGCCGTTTACTGCGAAGCCAAAAAGTCCGGCGGCTGGCGCCTATGGGTGGCCATTGCCGACGTATCCCACTACGTACGCCTGGGCACGGCGCTCGACAAAGAAGCCTACAACCGCGGCAACTCGGTGTATTTCCCCTCCCAGGTAATACCCATGCTGCCCGAGGTGCTCTCCAACGGCCTTTGCTCACTGAACCCGGCGGTGGATCGCCTCTGCATGGTGTGCGAGATGACGGTGTCTGATAAAGGCGCCTTGTCCGGCTCCAAGTTCTACCCAGCCGTGATGCACTCCAAGGCACGGCTCACCTACAACAAGGTCCAGGCCATGCTCGACGGCGACGAACCGCTGCGCGAGCAGTACAGTGCCGTGCTGCCGCACGTCGAAGAGCTGAACCGACTCTTTGAAGCCCTTAAGGGCAGTCGCCGTGAGCGGGGCGCCATCGAGTTTGAAACCCAGGAAACCAAGTTCCTGTTCAACGAAGAGCGCAAGATAGAAAAAGTGGTGCCGCTGCACCGGGTCAAGGCGCATATGATCATCGAAGAGTGCATGATCCTCGCCAACGTTGCCTCGGCCAAGTTTGTGCAAAAGCACAAGGTACCTTGCCTGTACCGGGTGCACGACCTGCCGGACGAAGAAAAGATCTCCAACTTCCACCAGTTTCTGGGCGAGTTGGGACTTTCTATGGGCGGCGGCCTCGAGCCCGAGCCCAAAGACTTTACCAAGCTGCTGGAGAAACTGGGCGACCGCCCCGACGGCGAGCTTATCCAGACCATGCTGCTGCGTTCCATGAAGCAAGCGGTTTATGAGTCGGACTGCCGTGGTCACTTCGGTCTGGCGTTGTCGGCCTATTCCCACTTCACGTCGCCCATTCGCCGTTATCCCGACCTTATCCTGCACCGGGCCATCAAGGCGGTGCTGGCCAAGGAAGCCAAGGAAGACGTCACCGGCAAGGGCGGCTTTGTCTACACCGAAGAGAAAATGGACGCCATGGGCGAACATTGCTCCATGACCGAGCGCCGCGCCGATGACGCCACCCGCGAAGTGGCTGATTGGCTCAAGTGCGAATACATGCAGGATCATGTGGGCGACATCTTTGGCGGTGTGATATCGTCCGCCACCTCTTTTGGCCTGTTCGTGCGCCTGAACGATCTGCTGATCGAAGGCCTGCTGCATGTCACCAGCCTGGAAAACGACTACTACCACTTCGACGCCACCCAGCAAGCCCTGGTGGGTGAACGCACCGGCAAACGCTATCGCCTGGGCGACAGCATCGAGGTGCGGGTAGCGGCGGTGAACCTGGATTCGCGCAAAATCGACCTGGTGCTGGCCAGCGAAGGGCGAAACAGCGGCCGGCCCTCGGTCCGCGAAGGGCTCAAGAGCGGCAAGATAGTCAAAAAAGGCGGCAAAAAAGACGCCGCTCAGGTCCTGGCCGACGGCTTTGCTGGCAAGAAAAAGGGCAAACACAAGCCCAAGCCGTCCAAAGGCGGCAAGAAACCCCATAGTAAGAAGTAAGAGGCATCATGAGTCAGGATTGGATCTTCGGTATTCATGCCATTGAAGGCGCCATCGAGCGCCAGCCGGAGACACTGCTTAAGCTCTGGGTTGCCCGCGAGCGCCAGGACCAACGTTTAGCCGATGTTGTTGCCGACGCGCAAAGCATGGGCCTGGCCATCGAATGGGTGGCCAAAAAGACCCTGGACGAGAAATCCAAAGGCGCCGTGCATCAAGGCGTGATGGCCGAGATAAAAGCGGCCAAGGCGCTCAACGAAAACAAGTTGGCTGAGTTACTGGAAAGGGCTCAGCAGCCGCTGCTGCTGGTGCTTGATGGCGTGACCGACCCCCACAACCTGGGGGCCTGTTTGCGTACGGCCGATGCCGCCGGTGCCACGGCGGTTATCGTGCCCAAGAACAACTCGGCCAGCCTCAACGCCACGGTGCGTAAAGTCGCCTGTGGCGCGGCAGAGACGGTGCCCTTGGTAGAAGTGACCAACCTGGCCCGCACCCTTCGCAGCTTGAAGGAGCAGGGGGTGTGGATAGTGGGAACGGCCGGCGAAACCGATAAAACCCTTTATGGTACCCGCCTGACCGGCCCGATGGCGCTGGTCATGGGGGCCGAGGGCAAAGGGCTTCGCCGCCTGACCCGCGAGCACTGCGACGAACTGGTGGCCATTCCCATGGCGGGGCTGGTATCCAGCCTCAACGTGTCGGTGGCTACCGGCGTGTGCCTGTTCGAAATCGTGCGCCAGCGTCAGAACGTATAAAGCAGGTTCAAGGTGGAGTGGGTGTCGAAGTTGGATTTATCGGCATCCACCACTTCTGAATAGCGGTAATAAAAGCCCAGTTTCAACGCTAAATCGTCCCACAGCTGGTTAGTGAGGGACGCATCCAGTACGCCGGTGGTGTTTTGTATACCGGCTTCCAGATCCAAACCGATGTTAAAGCGGGTTCGCTCATGAATGCGGCGCTCAAACTTGAGGGCGGTGCGGATAATGGCCTCGTTAATCTGGCTTTTATCGCTGTCATCGGGCGGCGCCTGCAGGCGATAACCTGGGCCTATCTCGAACTTGAGCGAGGTAAAACGGCGGCTGATGAGGTTGGTACCGTAACCGGACGACAGTGAGGTTTCCGAGCTGTAGGAGCCGAAGCGGTCGAAGATCTGGCTGCCACGCAGGAACAGGTAGTGGTCGGCCCACATCTTTAAGTCTGACTGCAGCTGCAATTGGTATTCTTCGGCGCTGGTGGAGTTGCTGTCCTGGGCGTAGTTGGACATAAACACCACTTCTTGGTGGGTTTGGTCGGTGTCCATGGCCACTTTCAGGCGGGTGTTGTAGCTTTCGGTGTTGGTGTTGCCGTTGTAATAAGACAGGCCGACTTCCGCTTCCGAGGCGAAACGGTATTCTGCCTTGGACTTGCCATAATAAGGCGGTACCAGCGCCCAGGCATTGGACACCACCAACAGCAATAACAACCCCAAAAAACGCATCTATCTCATCCCCTAGTAAGACGGCTTTCCCTGCCCTGACTGCGCCAGTATGCCAGCCTCGCTAGGGTATAAAAATCTGCCTTGTATGAAAATCCTCGATTCTGTAGAATTTGCGCCCTTGTATCGGCCGTTCTAATCAATCTCCTTGCCTCCCCACCGGTCCGCGGTCGAGCCGGGTTGTGAGGCTACTAACCCGTAAGGAGCAATCATGCGTCATTACGAAATCGTGATCATGGTTCACCCTGATCAAAGCGAGCAGGTTCCGGGCATGATCGAGCGCTACACTGGTGCCATCAAAAATGGCGGCGGTGAAGTAACTCGCCTGGAAGACTGGGGCCGCCGTCAACTGGCTTACCCGATCAACAAGCTGCACAAGGCTCACTACGTTCTGCTGAACGTTGAAACCTCTCAAGAAGTGGTTGACGAGCTGGAAAGCACCTTCCGCTTCAACGACGCTATCCTGCGTCACGCCATCATGCGTACCAAGCACGCTGTGACCGAAGTTTCTCCTATGGCCAAGGCCAAGGAAGAGCGTCGTGACCGTCGTGACGATCGCGAAGATAGCGTTGAAGCCGAAGAGGCCAGCGCCGAGTAAGGCAAGTGCAACGTAATCGGGTGCAGTTGGACGGGCATCTTGCCAAGGCGCCAAGGCGCAGCAAGAGTCCGGTTGGGATCCCACACTGCCAGTTCTGGCTGGAGCATTACTCCTCTCAGAGCGAGGCCAATATGGCCAGGCAGGCGAAGCTGCGAATAGCAGTGGTTGCCAGTGGTGAAGACCTTGAACAACAAACCCGGCTATTAGAGATGGGGTCGGCAGTGACCGTGACCGGATTTCTGGTCAGCCATATGGGCCGAGACGGCCTGGCCAAAGTGGTACTGCATGCCCAGCACATCGAATTGTTGAATTAGGAGATAAGCCCCATGGCCCGTTTCTTCCGTCGTCGCAAGTTCTGCCGTTTCACTGCAGAAGGCGTCACTGAAATCGATTACAAAGACATCGCAACTCTGAAGAACTACATCACCGAGAGCGGCAAGATCGTACCTAGCCGTATCACCGGTACCAGCGCCAAGTATCAGCGCCAGCTGGCCCGTGCTATCAAGCGCGCCCGCTACCTGGCTCTGCTGCCTTACACCGACCTGCACAAGTAAGGTCCGTCCTGGGATAGAGTTGAGAGGAATCGTCAATGAACGTTATTCTGTTGGACAAGATCGCTAACCTGGGCAGCCTGGGTGATCAAGTCAAAGTTAAAGCTGGTTACGCTCGTAACTTCCTGATCCCGCAGGGTAAAGCTGTTATGGCTACCCGCGACAACGTTGCTCACTTCGAAGCGCGTCGCGCCGAACTGGAAGCCAAACTGGCTGAAGTTCTGGCTGCTGCCGAAGCTCGTGCCGAGCAGGTTAAAGGTCTGGAAAGCGTTGAAATCGCTGCCAAAGCCGGTGATGAAGGCAAACTGTTCGGTTCTATCGGTACTCGCGATATCGCCGACGCCATCAGCGCCAAAGGCGTAGCCGTTGCCAAGTCCGAAGTTAAACTGCCCGAAGGCGCCCTGCGCTCTACCGGCGAGTTCGACATCGAGCTGCAACTGCACAGCGATGTATTCGCTAACGTTAAAGTGGTTGTGGTTGCTGAAGCCTAAGCTTCGCGACTTCACTACCAAAAAAGCCGCCTTCGGGCGGCTTTTTTTATGGCTGGTGTTGGTTGGCCTAACCCTCTTTTTGCAAGGCGGCCAGCATGCGCTCGGCCAGCTCCTGGCCGGCCAGCCAGGCCCCTTCCACTCGGGCGCCGTGGCTCCAATCACCACCACAACCGAGACGCAGGCGCTGATCAAAACCGCTGGCACCGTCGAGGTTACCTCTTGCAAAGCGCCAGCGTTTGGCGATGGCTTCATCCGGTTTACGGGCTGGCACCCCCAGCAGCTTGAAGAATTGCTCACTGAGGATGCTTACGACCTCTTCGGGCTCAAGCTCCATGTGGCTGGCGCTCCAGTCGCTGGTGGCGTGAACAACCCAGCGCTGGGGCTGGGCCAAGCGGCCGGGTTTGTCGGAGTCCAGAGCCAGCCAGTCGATGCTGTCGTTCTCTACAAAGGCGGCATTGATCTCGGTATCAAGAGCCTGGGTGAAGGCCAGGCCTAGGGCCCAGGTCGGCTGCATGCGCACCTTGCGGGCCAGCATGGCCAGGCGTGGGCTGGCGCTCACCAATGGCACGGCCTGGGGCGCCGGGGTGGTGACTAACAGACCATCGAAGGGGCCAAAGGCTTCACCTCGGGTGTTCTCAAGCCACCATTGTTCATCCCGGTGATGGCAGCCGCAGATGGTTTGGCCGCAGCGGACATCCAGATTACTTTCCAAAAAACGGGTAATGGCACCCATATGGGGCAGGCCGACATAGCGCTGCACCACATCCTGGGTATGCAGACGGCTGCTGCTGGACAGTTGATAAGGCGTGACCAGCCATTCGGTGGCGATCCCTTGGGCTATCCAGTTGCCTAATTCGTCGATAAAGCGCGGGTGCCGGGCAGTAAAGTACTGGGCGCCAAGGTCAAAACTCCCCCATTGGCTGGTACGGCTGCTCATGCGGCCGCCGCTGGCTTGGCATTTTTCAAAGATGGTGGGGGTGAGTCCGTGTCCCTGCAAGATCCGGGCAGCGGTGATACCACTTAACCCGGCGCCGATGATGGCGATACTAGTCATATCAACCTCTTGACTGCCTGGGTGCTTTGTAAATCAGCATAACCCCCTTTATCGGGGCTGTCAGGGGATCAATGTCAATACTGTGCTTAAGCACAAGATAGGGGCGCAAAGCCTGATGGCGACAACCGGGCTGAATAACAGGAACACCAAGGCCATGCCAAAGAAACCATGGGCCAGCCAAACCTCGCTGTGGTGGATAGGCCACCACGCCAAGGCGACCAGCGACAGTAAGCCGATACGTATCCCTGTAGGCAAAACCATCTCGAACCCCATCAAATGATAACTATTATCAATAATGGCTAGGTTATACGAGGCTGAAGGCTTCTGCCAGTAGTTGGCGGGTAAAATGTGCGCGTAGGTAAAAGCCCTTGGGCTGGACAGCCACCAGTTGACCCTCGGCATTGCGGGCCTGGACCTTGACTCTGCCGTTGGCGGCTTTGGGCCTTAATTGCAGCACCTGGCCCTTGTGGGCACTTATCTCATCAAAGTGTCCCAGGGCTAGCTGTTCTACCAGCTCTTCCCAATCTTGGCGCAGTGCTTGCTCTTGGACGGGGTTGGGGCGCCACAGCAGCGGCGTGGCAACAACCCGCTCGGCCGGGGCCAGTTGCCGCTCGGCGAGGATGGGGATCCACAGCACGCAGGCCAGTTTTTGGCGCACATGGCTGGTTTCCCAGGTAACGCCCTGCCAGCCCTCGGCTGGCGCGACGGCCACAAAGGTGCTTTCCAGCGGTTTGCCATGCCTGTCTACCGGCAGGGTTTTAAGCTCTACGCCCAGATGGGGGAAGTCGGGCTCTGGCTTGGAGCCGGCCTTGGCGCCCAAGAGGGTTTCGAGCAGCATGCCCATCCAGCCTTTCTCGCGGCGCAGGTGCCCCGGGATGCCAAGACCGGCAATTTCGCCCAGTTGGCCAAGGTTGTAGCCAGCCAGGCTGTTGGCTCTGGCCATCAGCTGTTCCAGGCTTTGCGGGGGTTCGGGGTGCGGATGGGGCGTTTGCATGACCGAGATTCTACTGGCAAAACGGCGCTTTGGGTGTACAGATCTTGGGCAGTCGCCTGATCTTGGTTTATACACAGCGCGATCGTTCCATTACTGCATGATCTTTAAAGGATTCTTTTCACCAACTTGCTGCAGAACCATGAATACCCAAGGGCTCGGGGCTAACTATCCACATTCTCATACACAAAAATCTGGGATAACTGCCAAAGACGGGCAGTGGGTGCCGGCCGCTGTGTAGAAATCGGCCTTTATCTGTGGATTAAATGCCGTTGATTAACTCCTGAGCGAATAAAGTTACCCACATCGAAAAACACAAACGATCAGATCCCCAAGTGCTGTCAATGGATCGAAGCGATCGCTTTTTATAAATTAACCCTTTTAAAAACAATGTCTAATTTGATTTTCCAGTTCGTGCTGTTCGCCACTTGCCTGATACCCATCAGCTCTCCTGATTTTACTCACCAGTTTATCAACACCACTGTCCACAGAATATGTGTATGGATGACAGTGTAAGGCTGTGGATAACCTTGGGTTGATGGGGTAGTTGTTCCACAGCCCCGGCTCCTGGCCTCGAATTCCTTTTGCTGGTCAATCATATCTGTGGAACAATCCAAGCAATAACGCACTGTTTTGAGGCTGGCATGATCGATAACGACGGTTTCCGTCCAAATGTCGGCATAGTGATTTGCAATCAGCAGGGCCAGGTGCTGTGGGCCCGTCGCCGGGGACAACATTCCTGGCAGTTTCCCCAAGGCGGTATCAATGATGGGGAATCGGCAGAGCAGGCCATGTATCGCGAGCTCTGGGAAGAAGTCGGACTCAAACGCAAGGACGTGAAGGTCCTGGCGGTATCGCGCCACTGGCTGCGCTATCGCCTGCCCAAGCGAATGGTACGTAAGGAACAGGCACCGGTCTGTATCGGCCAGAAACAGAAATGGTTCCTGCTGCAACTCACCTCAGCCGAATCGGCCGTGGACCTAGGGGCCACCGGGCACCCGGAATTTGATGATTGGCGCTGGGTCAGCTACTGGTATCCAGTAAGGCAGGTGGTTTCGTTTAAACGCGACGTCTACCGCCGAGTAATGAAGGAGTTTGCAACCCAAGCCATGCCTTTTGGGCGCCAGGATAGAAGAAGGGCCTAACGCCCGGCCTTGCGCCAAAGGTGGCTTTGGTCATTTTGGGGGAACCATAGATGTTGACGCAGTTGCAGCGGATAGTGCAGCAGGTCAACAGCGCCGCCTCATTGGATCAGGCGGTCAGCTGGCTGGTCACTGCCATCTGCGAGCTGATGAATACAGAAGTCTGCTCCATCTACCTGGCAGACGCTGATGTTGGCCAATTACAACTGCTGGCCACACAGGGCCTGACTTTGCCACCTGGCACCATTTGCACCTTGTCTTACCAAGAAGGCCTGGTCGGGCTGGTCGCCTCCCGCGAAGAAGCCATCAACCTAGCCGACGCCCAAAACCATCCCGCTTTTAAACTCATCGAAGAACTCAACGAAGAGCTGTTCCAGTCCTTCCTCGGGGTGCCCATTATCTATCGGCGCCGGGTGCTGGGAGTATTGACCGTCCAGCAGCGCGACGCCCGGGTCTTTGATTCCGAAGAAGAAGCCTGCCTGGTGACCCTGGCCAACCAGCTGGCGCCGGCACTAGCCAACGTGGAAGAGCGCACCCGCCTTTTGCGGGCGCAAACTGGCTGGAAACGCTCGGCCACTGGCCTTGCCGGCTCGCCGGGTATTGGTATGGGCGCGTGCCTGGTTCGTATTCCGGCTATGACCTTTGACGATCTGCCCCAAGAAGGGGAGGTGGAGGTATCCGTTGAGCTCAAGCGTTTTGAGCAGGCCATCGACAGTACCCAGCAAAGCCTTAGAGCCCTTGCCAAACGGCTGGATTTGCCCAGCCAAACCCAGGCTATTTTCGAACTCTATGTACAGCTGCTGGCTCCGGCGAGCCTGGGCGACCCGGTACGGGCCTTGATCCGTGCCGGCACCCGCGCCGAGTGGGCCCTCAAAGCGGTAGTAGAAGAGGCCATCGACAAATTCTCGGCCATGGAAGACAGCTACCTCAAGGAGCGGGCCACCGATCTCAAAGATGTAGGGCTTAGGCTGTTACAAGCGCTTTGTGTCGGGCAGATTAATAAGGCTATTCCCGACGACGACCTTATCCTGGTCGCTGACGAAGTCACCGCCACCATGGTGGCCGAAGTGCCCCGCGAGCGCCTCAAAGGCATCGTTTCGCGCCGGGGCTCGGGCCATTCCCATGCCGCCATCCTGGCCAGGGCCATCGGTATACCGGCGGTGCTGGGGGTGTCGTCACTGCCGCTGTCGGCGCTGCCGGGGCGGCGGATGATCATCGACGGTTACACCGGGCGCTGCTTTATCGACCCAGAGCCTGGCCTTGAGCGCGAATATCGCCGCCTTATTCTCGAAGAAGCCACCATTTCCAAGGACGTGCTGGCCAGTGCCCAGGGCCCGGCTCTTAGCCAGGACGGCGAGCGGGTCAAGGTGTACATCAATGCCGGGCTGTCTGCCGACACCGACGTGGCGGCGGGGCAGGGGGCGGACGGTGTTGGTCTGTATCGCACCGAAGTGCCCTTTATGCTGGCCAGCCGTTTTCCGGGAGAAGAAGAGCAGTTCAGGCTCTACTCCCATGTGCTGTCGCGCTACCCCGGGCTGCCGGTTACGCTGCGCACCCTCGATGTGGGCGGCGATAAACCACTGCCTTACCTGCCTATTGAAGAGGACAACCCCTTCCTTGGCTGGCGCGGTATTCGCATCACCCTGGACCAACCGGATATCTTCCTTATCCAGCTCAAAGCCATGCTCAGGGCCCACCAGCACCACGGCAACCTGCAAATTCTGCTGCCGATGATCTCCTCGGTAGCCGAGGTAGACGAGGCCCTGCGCCTGATGCGCCAGGCCCATTTCGAGCTTTGCGAAGCTATGGGCGCCTTTGAGTTGCCCAAGGTTGGGGTGATGGTGGAGGTGCCCGCTTCCTTATACCTGCTGCCAGCACTGGCAGAACGGGTACAGTTTGTTTCCGTTGGCAGTAACGACCTCACCCAATACCTGTTGGCGGTGGACCGCAACAACCCC
Organism: Gallaecimonas pentaromativorans; assembly: GCF_003751625.1. Taxonomy (NCBI): domain Bacteria; kingdom Pseudomonadati; phylum Pseudomonadota; class Gammaproteobacteria; order Enterobacterales; family Gallaecimonadaceae; genus Gallaecimonas; species Gallaecimonas pentaromativorans. The sequence goes on along the minus strand of NZ_RJUL01000010.1, from coordinate 31,182 downwards.
CGGGTGGCGGAATTGTTTCGGCCATTCCACCCGGCGGTGGTGCAGGCCCTTGCCCAAATTCAGCGCCAATGCCAGGAGCTGGGATTGCCGGTGTCGGTATGCGGGGAAATGGCTGGAGAGCCCCTGGGCTTTACGCTTTTGCTGGCGCTGGGCTATCGGCACCTTTCCATGAACGCCAGCCAGGTGGCCAGAGCCAAGCACCTGTTGAAGAAGCTGTCCCTGGCTGATTTGGAAAAACTGCGCCCGCAACTTTTGGCCAGCCTCGACGCCGACGAACTGGGTTGGCAGCTACGTGAGCCCCTGACCCAGGCCGGTTTTGCCCATTGGTTAAGGGCGGGCCGCTAAGGTACTATGGACGCCTTTTTTGAGCCCAGGAGTCACCGGTGCTGCTTGTTGTAGGGGTTTGCCTTGTCCTTGGCCTTATCGCCGGCGTGTTGTCGGGGCTACTGGGGATAGGCGGCGGCCTGGTTATTGTGCCCACCTTGGCTTGGTTGCTACCCAAAATGGGGATAAGCCACGATCTGGTGATGCCCATGGCCCTTGCCACCTCCCTTGCCACCATCTGCGTAACCGGTACTTCATCGGTAATGGCGCACCAGCGTCGCCATTCGGTGCCCTGGGCCCAGGCTCGCTGGTTGGTCGCCGGGATGATCGTCGGTGGCCTGCTGGGAGCCCAGGTGGCGTCTCTGGTAGGCGGGATGATGCTCAAGAAGTTTTTCGGGGGCTTTTTGTTCTTCTCGGCTTGGCGGATGCTGGCCAGAAAGAAGCAACCCTTGACCCCTTCTGATGCCCTGCGCCTTTCCAACCCGCTGCTGGGGTCCATTAACATCGGTGTCGGTATGCTGTCATCCATGCTCGGCATTGGCGGTGGTACCCTGCTGGTGCCGCTATTGACCTTTGCCGGCATGGCCATGACCCAGGCCGTGGCCGCTGCCGCTACCTGCACCCTGGCGGTGGCGGTGGCCGGTACCTTGTCATACGCCATCAGCGGCATGCACCAAACCGGGTTGCCCCACGGCAGCCTGGGCTTTTTGTATCTACCGGCCCTGCTGGCCTTGTTGCCAGGGGCCTTTTTCATGGCACCGGTCGGTGTGCGCTTATTGCACCGGGTGCCTGCCGAGAAGGTGAAAATCGGTTTTTCAGTGCTGCTGGTTCTGGTGGGGCTGGAAATGCTTATTAACTAGGAAGGAATATGTCCACACCGCTTCATTTTCCCCATATCGACCCTGTTGCCTTCAAGATTGGGCCGCTGCCGGTGCACTGGTACGGCATTATGTATCTGGTGGGCTTTTTCGCCGCCATGTTTCTGGCCAACCGCCGCGCCGATAAACCCGGCTCGGGCTGGGACCGCCAACAAGTCAGCGATCTGCTGTTCTACGCTTTCCTTGGGGTCTTGCTGGGTGGCCGTATTGGTTATGTGATCTTCTATCACTTCGACCTGTTCCAGGAAAATCCGCTTTATCTGTTCCGGGTCGACCAGGGCGGCATGTCCTTTCACGGCGGCCTTATTGGCGTCATCCTGGCCATGCTCTATTTTGGCCGCAAGACCAAGAAAACCTTCTTCACCGTGGCGGACTTCGTGGCGCCCATGGTGCCTATTGGCCTTGGCATGGGCCGCATTGGTAACTTCATCAATGGCGAGCTGTGGGGCCGGCCTACCGATCTGCCCTGGGGCATGATCTTCCCCACCGGCGGCCCGGTGCCGCGCCACCCCAGCCAGCTCTATGAAGCCACCCTCGAGGGCTTGGTGCTGTTTTGCATCCTGTGGTGGTTCTCTTCCAAACCCCGGCCCCGTGGCAGCATCTCCGGCCTGTTCTTGCTGCTGTACGGTGTCTTTAGGAGCCTGGTGGAATTTGTGCGCGAGCCTGACCCGCAGCTCGGTGAGCTGGGCGGCTTTATCACCATGGGCCAGGTATTGTCGCTGCCGATGATCATTTTTGGCATCGTGCTGCTGGTGTGGAGCGTTAAACACAAAGGAGACAAGGCATGAAGGCCTACCTTGACCTGATGCAGAAAATCCTCGATGAGGGCGCTCAGAAAGCCGACCGCACCGGCACCGGTACTTTGTCCATCTTCGGGCACCAGATGCGGTTTAACCTGCAAGAAGGCTTCCCGCTGGTGACCACCAAAAAGTGCCACCTGCGCTCCATCATTCACGAGCTGCTGTGGTTTTTGAACGGTGATACCAACATCGCCTACCTCAAGGAAAACGGCGTCTCCATCTGGGACGAATGGGCCGACGAGGAAGGCAACCTGGGACCGGTGTACGGCGCACAGTGGCGCAGCTGGCCTGCCGCCGATGGCCGCCATATCGACCAGTTGGCCAAGGTGATGGCGCAGCTGAAAAATGACCCCGACTCCCGGCGCATCATCGTGTCGGCCTGGAACGTGGGTGAGCTGGATAACATGGCCTTGGCGCCCTGCCATGCCCTGTTCCAGTTCTATGTGGCAGACGGCAAGCTTTCCTGCCAGCTCTACCAGCGCAGCTGCGATGTGTTCTTGGGGCTGCCTTTTAATATCGCCAGCTACGCACTGCTGACCCACATGGTGGCCCAGCAGGCCGGGCTTGAGGTGGGGGATTTTGTCTGGACAGGTGGCGACGTGCACCTTTACAGCAATCATCTGGAGCAAACCCGGCTGCAATTGACCCGCGAGCCTAGGGCGCTGCCCCAGCTCAAAATATTGCGTAAACCGGACAGCCTCTTTGACTACCGCTTCGAGGATTTTGTCATCGAAGGCTACGACCCCCATCCCCACATCAAGGCCCCTGTCGCCATCTGAAGAAAGCCGCCTAGTGCGGCTTTCTTTTTTGCACTACACTTCGGTTAATTCTTATCTTTAGGTGAGAAGAAAGGGATTTTCTCTAATTAACATCTCCTTTAGTCTGGGCAGATGTTGTGCAAACGAGGCGAAGTGTCTGTCAATGAAGGCTTTTTTCCGATCGTTATTCACCCCCGAAACCCGCGGCGGCACCTTGCTGATCCTGGCGGCCGTATTGGCCATGGTGCTGGCCAATTCACCTTGGGCGGAGTATTACGCGCGGTGGCTTGAGACGCCTTTGGTGGTGCAGGCCGGGCCTTTGCTGGTAGACAAGCCCTGGCTGGCCTGGGTGAACGACGGCCTGATGGCGATCTTCTTCTTGCTGATCGGTATTGAGGTCAAACACGAGATGGTCAGTGGCGCTCTGTCGAGCCCCAAAAAGGCGGTGCTGCCGGTTATCGCCGCCCTTGGCGGCATGCTGGCGCCGGCGCTGGTGTTTTTGATCTTCAACATGGGCGACCCCATCAACCGCCAAGGCTGGGCCATTCCGGCCGCCACCGATATCGCCTTTGCCGTGGGCGTGCTGGCACTGCTGGGTAAAAGGGTGCCGCCGGCCCTTAAGATCTTCCTGTTGGCGCTGGCCATCATTGATGACCTGGGCGTTATCATCATCATCGCACTTTTTTACACCAGCGAACTGTCCACCCTCAGCCTGGCGGTTGCCGGTGGGGCCATTGTGGCGCTGGTGGCATTGAATCTGCTGAACGTAAGACGGCTGCTGCCCTATCTGCTGGTGGGAGCTGTGCTTTGGGTCAGCGTGCTGAAGTCTGGCGTACATGCCACCCTTGCCGGTGTCATCATCGGCTTTCTTATTCCCCATAAGATAGGTAACGACAAACCTGCCCATCGCCTAGAGCGCATGCTCTCTGACTACACGGCGTTACTTATTCTGCCACTGTTTGCCTTGGCCAACGCCGGCGTGTCCCTCAAGGGCCTAAGCCTCGACAGCCTGCTGGCGCCGTTGCCGCTCGGTATTATGCTGGGCCTGTTTGTCGGTAAGCCGCTGGGGGTGTTCAGTGCCACCTGGCTGGCGGTCAAAGGCGGCATGGCGTCGCTGCCGGAAAACACCAACTGGCGGCAGATCTTTGCCTTGGCGGTGCTGTGCGGCATCGGCTTTACCATGTCCATGTTCATCGCCTCTTTGGCTTACCAGCATGAACATGTCATGTACGACACCTATTCGCGCTTAGGGATCCTGGCTGGCTCCACCATCGCGGCCGTGGCTGGCTATTGGCTGATGAAACGCTCCCTGGCGCCAGCTAAAGAGGAGGTTACCTGATGAAAGCCGCTGTCATCGTACTGGGGCTGCTTAGCCCCCTGGCCTTGGCCCAGGAACCGTTGTCGCACTTTGAAGAGGTGTGCCTTGGCCAGAAAGACTCAACCCGCTGCCGCGATTACCTGATTGGGGTAGTGGACGGCGTGAAAATGCAACACGACACGGGCACCGCCAATGGCCAGGATTATCTGGACAGGGCCAAATCCCAGCGTATCGGCGGGCGTATGGAATACATGCGTAGCCGCCTGTGCGAAACACCCAACCCCGATAAAGACAAGCTGCTCAAGGAACTGCGTACCGAGATCAACGATGCCGGTATTCAATCAGAGCAGGATCTTCTCACCTACTTGAACAAGGCATTCAGTTGTCAGTGATATGGCGCATCTGAACTATAACCACCTGTATTATTTCTGGATGTTGGTTCGCAAGGGCTCCCTTGCGGCCGCTTCCGAGGCGCTTTGCGTAACCCCCCAGACCATCTCCGGCCAGCTCAAGCTGCTGGAAGGGCGCATGGGTCCCCTGCTGACCAAGCGTGGCCGTCGCCTCGACACCACCGAGCTTGGCCGCATGGTGTTTCGCTATGCCGACCGTATGTTCAACCTGTCCTACGAGCTTATCGACATCCTCGACTATCAAAAGCACGAGTCGGTGCGTTTTGACGTAGGGGTGGCCGATGCCCTGTCCAAATGGGTGGTGGCGCAGCTGCTGCGGGTGGCCTCGCCCCCGGACATGGAAGTGGCGCTGAGCTGCTTTGAGTCGCGCCATGAGCTGCTGCTCGACGAGCTGAAAAGCCACAAGCTGGACATGATAGTCTCCGACTGCCCTATCGATTCTGCCGCCGAGCCGGGGCTGCATTCGCGGGCCATCGCCGATTACTCCCTGGCCTTTTTCTGCCGCGACCAGCTTGAGCTGCCTTTCCCGTTCTGCCTGGAAGAGCGGCCGCTGCTGCTGCCAAGCCGCAAGACCGCGGCCGGGCGCGAGCTTAAGAGCTGGCTGGACGAGCAGGGCCTTAATCCCACCATCGGCGGCGAGTTTGACGACTCGGGCCTGATGCAGGCCTTTGGCGCCGTGGGCCGCGAGATCTTCGTGGCGCCGGCGGTCAACAACCAGCAGTTCGAGCAGAACTTCGGGGTGCATTGCCTGGGCGAAACCGACGCGGTGAAAGAACGCTACTACGTGATTTTTGCCGAGCGGATGATCCAGCACCCGGCGGTGGCCAGGCTTTGCAACCTGGAGCCGGAGACGCTGCGTTTTCATAGCTTCTTTGATCATTAAACTGTCAAAGCTGTCTGCTTAGATGGCGTCCAGGTTTGTCACCTGGACGCCACTATGCCACTTCTTGTTGCTGCTCAATGCCAGTCCGAGCTTGCCCATCTGCAGGCCCTTATCGACCGCCCCTCCATTACCCCCAACGACGCCGGTTGCCAGCCCTATATCGCTGCGCAGCTAAGTCGCCTGGGTTTTGAAATTCTGCACCTGCCAAGCCAGGGGGTGGCCAACCTCATCGCCTGGCGCCCCGGCACGCCAAGACTGGCCTTTTGCGGCCATACCGATGTGGTGCCTGCCGGGCTGCATTGGCAGGTAGACCCCTTTACCCTTACCGAAGTGGGGGGCGAGCTGTTTGGCCGCGGCATCGCCGACATGAAAGGCGGTATTGCTGCCTTCCTTACCGCTATTGAGCGGGCCCTGGACCAGGGCGCCAACCTCGACGGCCTGATGGTGCTGCTCACTGCCGATGAAGAAGGGGAGGCCGAGCACGGCTCGAGGGTGATTGCCGAGTTCCTGGCGCGCCAGGGTAAATTGCCGCCCTGGGTGCTGGTAGGAGAGCCCACCGCCCGCAGAATGAGCGGCGATACCTTGCGAGTGGGGCGGCGCGGCGCCATCTCCGGCGAGCTGATCCTGAGCGGCAAAGCCGGGCACGTGGCTTATCTGCAATCGCGGGAGAACCTGCTGCACCGGGCCATGATGCTGGGCGCCGAACTTTGCGCCTTACCCTGGGACCAGGGCGCGCCGGATTTCCCTGGCACCGCCTTTCACCTGACCGGACTTGAACACGGCCAGTGGCTGGACAACGTCACCCCAGGCAAGGTGACGCTGCGCTTTAACCTGCGTTATTCCCACCACACCAACGCTGAGCTGATTGACCAGCGCATCCGCGCCCTGATGCCAGCCGATTTGGTGGGCGAGCTTAGCTGGAGCCGGCCTTGTGAGCCGTATTTTTCGAGCTTTGACGAGCAGCAGCCCAACTTTTTGACGGTGGTGGAAAAGGCGGTGTTTGCCGGCCTTGGCCAGTTCCCGGTGCTCTCTACCGCCGGCGGCAGCTCCGATGGGCGTTTTTTTCGCGCCCACGGCGCCCAGGTGATCGAACTGGGCCTGCCCAACGCCACCATCCACCAAGCCAACGAGCGGGTCAGCAAGGCCGAGTACCTGCGCCTTATCGCTATCTACGAGACCTTACTGCTGAGCCTGTAAAAAAGGCCCCTGGCGGGGCCTTTTTATCACTGATGGCTGTCGATGTAGCGGGCGCGCTTGTTGTCCTTGAGCTGGCTGACATCCACCAGCACCAGGCCGTCGACGCAGTCGCCAAAGTCCGGGTCTACCCCGAAATCCAGGAACTTGACGCCGCCTGGCTCGCACACGTCGGCGTATTGCTTGTAGAGGGTAGGGACGCTGGCGCCCATGCTGGCCAGTTTGTCCTTGAGCTGCACGAAGTCGTGCTTGTAATCGTCACCCTTAAAAGTGGCGGTCAGCGCCTCGAGGGTTTGGCTATCCAACTGATAGGGGGTGTGGTGGCGGGTGCTGAGGTTGTCCTTACCGAAATAGTGGCGATAGAAGTACACCATCAGATCCCTGGCTGCCGGCGGGAAGTTGGCCGACAGCGACACCGGCCCGAACAGGTAACGGTAGTGGGGGTTTTTGGCCAGGAAGGCGCCAATGCCGAGCCACAGGTAATCAAGGGCCCGTTTGCCCCAGTAGGCCGGCTGCACGAAGCTGCGGCCAAGCTCCAGGCCCTGCTCGAGGATGGGGTCCATGTCCGGGCCGTAATTGAATAGGGTTTGGCTGTACAGGCCTTCACGGCCAAGGCGCTTGGCATCGGCCAGGCGGTAGGCGCCGGCGATCTCCAGGCGTTTTGGGTCCCACAGCACCAGGTGCAGGTAGTTGACGTCGAACGGGTCGATATCGCGGCGCTTGCCGGTGCCTTCACCCACGGCGCGAAAGGCGATCTCCCGCAGCCGGCCAATTTCACGCATCAAAGGGCAGTCTGGCTGGTAGTGATAAAGGTGAATTTGCATGCCGTCCGGGGTCTGGCCCAGCAGTTGGCAGTGGCTCAGCACCTGCAATAGCACCTGGCGGTCTTCACGGGGGGCGATGGCGGTTTCGGTTTTAAATGGCAGGCGCTTTTGGGTACCCACCCGGTACAGGTGCTTTTTAAAGAGCTTTATTTGGGTGCGCTTGGGCAGGGCCTGGATGCTGTCGAGCTGGCTGTGGGGGATCAGCTCGCCGATATGCACCTGCAGCTTCTTGTGGCGCTGCTTGAACATCTCTTGCACTAAAAGGCTAGTGGCCAGCGGCTTGTAGAGCATGGAGGTGGAGTAAAACAGCGCCGAGTTACGGGCTTCGAGGCGAATGGGCAGGATGGGCGCCTTGCTCTGGCGGGCCAGGCGTAAAAAGCCTGATTGCCAGCGGGTGTCACGCACCCCTTGGGGGCGCAGCCGGGACACTTCCCCAGACGGGAAGATGATCACCGCCTGGTTTTGGTTCAGGCATTCTTGAATGGCCAGCAGCTGGCTTTTTTGAGTGCTGCCCACCATGTTGTTGACCGGGCACAGCAAGGATTGCAGCGGCTCGACTTCGCTCAGCAAGGCGTTGGCCACCACTTTCACATCGCGGCGCACTTCACTGACCAGCTTTAACAGCGCCAGGCCGTCCAGGGAGCCGATAGGGTGGTTGGCGATGATCACCACCCGGCCGTTTGCCGGGATCCGCTCTTTTTCGCGGTCAGCCACCTGGTAGGAGAAATCGAAGTAGTTCAGCACTTCTTCGACAAAATCCAGGCCCTTGGCGTGGCGATGCTGCTCTTTAAACTGGTGAAATTCCTTTTCTTTAAGCAGCTGGCGGAGAACCGGGGTCAGCGCCTTTTTGTAAGGCAGCTGGGGAAAATGACGTTCCAGTACATTTTCGACGGTGAACATGGTGTGGGTCCTGTCGGCGGATACTGACCACAGCCTAGGGACCCAAGATGGCGTTTCGCTAACACTTTGGTGACGCTTTTATGACCAGTCAGGCCGCCTCAACCAAGGCGCCTTGCTGGCTTTGGGCCAACACCTTCTGTTGCTCTGTCCAATGGATAAGCTCCAGCTCACCGTCTGCTTTCTCGACGATAAAAGAGCAGCTGTCCACGAAGTCGCCGGTGTTGAGATAGAGCAATCCCTGGCAGTGCTCCATGGCTGGCTGGTGAATATGGCCCAGTACCACCCCGGCGCAGCCCGCCTGCTCGGCAGCCTGAATGGCGGCTTGGCGATAACGGCCAATGGCGGCCTGAGCCTTGCCGATACGTTTTTTGATATAACCGGCCAGCGACCAGTAAGACAGCCCCAAACGCCGGCGCAGCCCCTGGCACAGCCGGTTCAGCCACATCAGCACGTCGTAGCCGAGGTTGCCCACCAGTGCCTCGAAGCGGCCCAGGCAGACCGCAGCGTCAAACTCGTCGCCGTGGGTCAGCAGCAGGACCCGGCCGTCTTTAAGGGTGTGGCGGCCCCGGCGCTCAACCGCCATGTTGGCCAGGGCCCGGCCGCAAAAGCGCCTGAGCGGGGCGTCGTGGTTGCCGGGAATATAGAGAATGCGGGTGCCTTTGGCGGCGAGCCGTTCAAACTCCAGCAACACCTGGGAGTGGCTGGCCGGCCAGTGGCTGCGTTTACTCATGGCCCAGAGATCAATGACATCTCCAAGCAGGTACAGCGTGTCGCAATGCAGGTCCCTGAGCAGGGCCAGCAGATAATCGGCTTTGCAGTCCTTGCTGCCAAGGTGCAGATCCGACAGGAATACGGCGCGGTGTGGCTGGGTCATGGTTGCATGCTCCGAACATGAGTTCGGGAATTTAGGCTAGGCAGGGGCAGTGACAGCGCCTTGACGATTGCATGACGCTTCTATGAAAAAGCCCGCCTGGTGGCGGGCTTTTGTCGCTTATTCGCCGAAGTTGCCTTCGGGAATGGGGCGCAGCGGGCTATCGTTCTGCGCGGCAAGATAGACAGTGGCTACCCAGGCCGCCACGTTCTGGGCCAACTGGGCCGGGTCAATCTTGTTGAGGGTGTCGTCGGCGGTGTGGTGGTAGTCAAAGTAGTAGGTGCCGTCTTGGCGCAGGCTAACGACCGGCACGCCCTGGTAGGGCAGCAGGCTCACTTCCGAGCCGCCACCGGCCTGGTTGTCGCCCATGTCTACACCGATGGGGCTCAGCACCTTGTTAAGGGCGCTGCGCAGCGCCTCGCCTTCAGGGCCTAAGCGGGTGTCGATGCGATAAACCCGGTCGGCGCCAAAGTCGGACTCGCCAGCCAGCACGTGCTTGGCCAAGTCTTTGCCTTTGTGCTGCTCAACATAGGCTTTGCCGCCCCAAAGGCCGGTTTCTTCGGCGGCGAAAAACACCACCCGGATGGTGCGCTTGGGACGCTTGGGCAAGTCCTTGATGAGCTTGCCTGCAGCTGCGGCAATGGCGATACCGGCGCCGTCGTCGATGGCGCCCTGGCCTTCGTCCCAGGAGTCCAGGTGGCCGGCGATGAGCACTATTTCGTCGGGCTTTTCGCTGCCGGTGACTTCTGCTATCACGTTATGCACTGTGGTTTGCGGGCCGGGCTCGGCGGTCATGGTCAGGTGCAGTTTGACCGGTTTGCCAGCTTGCAGCATGGCGGCCACCAGGTTGGCATCGGGCACGGCAAGGGCGGCGGCCGGGATCTTGGTGACATCGTCCTGGTAGCGCATCATGCCGGTGTGGGGAAAGCGGCTAAGGCCGGTGCCAACCGAGCGGATAAGCACCGCTTTGGCGCCCAGTTTGGCCGCTTCTATGGCGCCCATGGCGCGCCCGGCGACGGTGGTGCCGTACTGAAAGCCGTTTTGCACCCGGGCCATGGGTTTGTCGATAAAGACAATTTTGCCGGCAACGGCGTTGCGGTCTGCCGCCTTGAGGGCATCGATATCGGCAAAGCGCACCACCTCGGCATCAATGCCTTTGGCATCGGTACCCACAGAGCCGCCAAGGGCGGTCAGCACCAGGTGCTGGCGGTAAGGGGCGCTTATCTCGGCGTGGATGGTGCCGCGGGCCCAGGTGGGGATGGTCAGGGCTTCGGTGTAAACCTTGTCAAAGCCCAGGCTTTTGAGCTTGGCCACGGCCCAGGCTTCGGCCTTCTTGTTGTTCTCGGAGCCAGCCAGGCGCGGGCCCACTTCCACCACCAGGGATTTGACCAAGTCGTAAGCCTGATGACTGGCCAGTGCTTGGTCCCTCAGTTTTTCTGCGGTCTGGATATCCGGCTCTGAGACGGCGGCAGCCGCCGGCAAGCTGGCGAAAAGCAAAGAAACAAGCAACTTACGCATGGTTATTCCCTTAGAAGTTCAGTCAAGCTTCAGCTAATTCGCGGTTAACTTATCACGCAGTCTATTACTGTGCGGTTTTACTCGACCAGTTGTAGACGTGTTGCGTTGGCTATTCAGAAGGAGACGTTGTTATGACGTATTGCAGTGAGAGCTTGGTTGAAGAGGCGACCCCTGCCGTTACCCTGCTGAAAGCCATGGCCAACGAGAGGCGCTTGTGCATTCTCAAAAACCTTCAAGAAGGGGAGTTATCTGTGGGGGAGCTGAACGACCGGCTCAACCTCAGCCAATCTGCTCTTTCTCAACATCTGGCATGGTTACGCCGGGATGGACTGGTTCGGACGCGCAAGGAAGCTCAGACCGTTTTCTATTCGTTGCAAAGCGATGAGGCGGAAAGGGTCATCGAACTGTTGGACAGGCTGTTCAGTCACTAACGAAAAAGTGCCTAAATAAAAAAACCGGCGAAAGCCGGTTTTTTTTCGAGCTCAGTAAGCTGACCTTACAGGGCGTTGATCTGCGCGTTCAGGCGAGCCTTGTGGCGAGCCGCAGCGTTTTTGTGGATCAGGCCTTTGGTTGCCATGCGATCGATGATCGGCTGGGCAGTAGTGAAAGCTTCTTGAGCAACAGCTTTGTCGCCGGTAGCGATAGCGGTACGTACTTTCTTAACGAAGGTGCGCAGCATGGAACGGCGGCTGGCGTTGTGCTGACGACGCTTCTCAGCCTGGATCGCGCGCTTCTTCGCAGACTTGATGTTAGCCAAGGTCTAACTCCTAAAATCGGTAGGTCCAATAATAAAAAGGCCACGGAATATGCCCGTTTTAAGCACCATTGTCAAACGGATCGCACAATTTTTGTGCCGCCGTTCATCGTTGGCAACCGTGACCATACAGCGATAAGATGGCGCGCATTCTAGCAGAATTCCAGCGCCCGCCTACAGGCATTTTTGTCGATGGGAACACCCTTTGAGCCGTAAATTATTAAAAGCCAGTGCCCTGGTCAGTTTTATGACCCTGATTTCCCGCATTTTGGGCCTGCTGCGCGACGTGGTTATCGCCAATCTGTTGGGGGCCGGTAACGCCGCTGACGTCTACTTCTTTGCCCAGAAGATCCCCAACTTCTTGCGCCGCCTTTTTGCCGAAGGGGCCTTTTCCCAGGCCTTTGTGCCGGTGCTGGCCGATGTGCAGCAAAACCAGGGCGAAGATGCCATGCGCCAGTTGGTGGCAAGGGTATCGGGCACCTTGGGCCTTATCATTACGGTGGTGACGGTACTGGGCATTGTCGGCTCGCCGGTGGTGACCATGCTGTTCGGTACCGGCTGGTTCGTAGCTTGGCTGCACGGCGAGGCGGATGGTGCCAAGTTCGAGCTGGCCTCGGTGATGCTTAAAATCACCTTTCCTTATTTGTGGTTTATTAGCCTCACCGCCCTGGCAGGGGCCGTGCTCAACACCCTGGGCCGGTTTGCGGTGGCCGCCTTTACCCCGGTATTTTTGAATGTGGCCATTATCGGCTGCGCCATCTGGCTGTCGCCAAAACTGGCCCAGCCGGAGATTGGCTTGGCCTGGGGGGTGTTCCTGGGCGGGGTGATCCAGCTGCTGTTTCAAATACCCTTCATGCTCAAAACCGGTTTTCTGGTGCGCCCGCGCTGGGCCTGGCATGACGAAGGGGTTACCCGCATTCGCAAACTGATGGTACCGGCACTGTTCGGGGTGTCGGTGAGCCAAATCAACCTGCTGCTGGATACCTTTATTGCGTCCTGGCTGGTGGGGGGCTCCATCTCCTGGCTTTATTACTCAGACCGGTTGCTGGAGTTTCCGCTGGGCATTTTCGGTATCGCCATTGCCACCGTTATCCTGCCGACCCTGTCGCGCCGCCATGCCGACAAGGAATCCGACGCCTTTGCCCACACCATGGACTGGGGAGTGCGGATGGTACTGCTGCTGGGTATGCCGGCGGCAGCGGGGATCATGGTGCTGTCGGCTCCCTTGCTGATGGTGTTGTTCCTGCACGGGGCCTTTGACGTGAACGCCGCCATGGGCGCCTCCATGGCGCTGTGGGCCTACGGCTCGGGGCTGGTGGCGTTTATGCTGATTAAAATCCTGGCGCCGGGCTTTTATGCCAAGCACGACACCAAAACCCCGGTCCGTATCGGCATCATTGCCATGGTCTGCAATATGGTGTTCAACATCATCCTGGCGACCTTGTTGGGAGACAAGCTCGGCTACATCGGCCTGGCTGCTGCGACCTCCATGTCGGCGTTTTTGAACGCGGGGCTGTTGGCTCATGGGCTTTGGAAGCGCAACGTCTATCGCCCCGGGCGCTTGACCTGGCTGACCCTGGGCCGCATTGTGGCGGCAACGGCCGCCATGGTAGCGGTGCTGTGGTACTTCAATCCCGACCCGCTGGCCTGGAAACAACTGAGCCTGGCCGAGCGGCCATTGTGGCTGGTGGGGTTGATTGCTGGCGGCGCTTCCACCTACGTGGTGGTCTTGCTGTTGACAGGTTTTCGGCCAAGGCATCTCAAGGCGGGCAGCCAGTTCTAACCAGGACGGGTGATCCACCGGGGGCACTTGGGTATAATCGGGCGATTTCTCAGGCAAGCTGGCAGTATTCATGGAGCTTATTCGCGGACTTTATAACGTCCGGCCCCAGCACCGGGGCTGTGTGCTGACCATCGGCAACTTCGATGGCGTGCATCTCGGCCACCAAGCGGTGCTGAAAAAACTCATTGATAAAGCTCGTGAATTGTCGCTGCCAGCCACCTTGATGCTGTTCGAACCCCAGCCCTTGGAGCTGTTTTTGGGCGACAAGGCCCCGGCCCGGTTATCGCGGCTGCGTGACAAGCTGGCCGCCCTTGAACGGCTGGGGATGGACAGGGTCATCGTCGAGCCCTTTACCCCGCATTTTGCCAGCCTTGAACCCCAGGCCTTTATCCAGCAGCAACTGGTTGAGCGGTTGGGGGTGCAATTTTTGGTGGTGGGGGACGATTTTCGCTTTGGCCACGGCCGCAAAGGCGATTTTGCCATGCTGGAGGCGGCTGCCGCCCAGCACGGTTTTACCGTGACCAATACCGACAGCTTTTGCCTGGTGGATGACAGGGTTTCCAGCACCCGTATCCGCGAAGCCTTGCAAGACAGTCGCCTGGCGGATGCCGAAACCATGTTGGGCCGGCCCTACAGTATCAGCGGCCGTGTTCATCACGGCGCCAAGATGGGCCGCACCATTGGTTTTCCCACCGTCAACCTGCCATTGAAACGCAAGGTCAGCCCGGTCAAGGGCGTCTTTGCGGTAGACGTGCTGGGCGCCGACGACAGCGCCTGGCCGGGCATCGCCAATATTGGCGTCAAGCCCACCGTTAATGGCAAAGTACCGACCTTGGAAGTCCACCTTTTGGATTTTGACGGCGACCTTTACGGTAGCCAGTTGGAAGTGGTACTGAGAAAAAAACTGCGTGACGAGCAGCGTTTTGCATCTTTGGATGCGCTGCGCGACCAAATCGAAAAGGACGAGCAGGCTGCTCGTGCCTTTTTTGCCAATCGTAAGCAATCTCTTGAGTGAACCCGACCATGGATTATAAAGCCACCCTTAACTTGCCGGACACGGCCTTCCCCATGCGCGGCAACCTTGCCAAGCGCGAGCCTGAAATGCTGCAAAACTGGGAGGCTGCTGGCATTTATAAGGCGATCCGTGAGGCGCGCGCCGGGCGCAGCCAGTTCATCCTTCACGATGGCCCTCCCTATGCCAACGGTGACATTCACCTAGGCCACTCGGTAAACAAAATTCTCAAGGACATCATCGTCAAGTCCAAGACCTTGGCTGGCTTTGATGCCCCTTATGTGCCGGGTTGGGACTGCCACGGCCTGCCCATCGAGCACAAAATCGAAACCCTGCACGGCAAACAGCTAGGCGGTGAGAAAACCCGCGAGTTGTCCCGCGCCTATGCCGCCGAGCAGGTCAAAGGCCAGATGGCCGGCTTTAAACGCCTGGGCGTGTTTGGCGATTGGGACAATCCCTACCTGACCATGAACTTTGCCAACGAAGCCGGCGAAATCCGCGCCCTGGCCAAGATTGTCGAAGCCGGTTTCGTGTTCAAGGGCCTCAAACCTGTCAACTGGTGCTTTGACTGTGGCTCGGCCCTCGCCGAAGCCGAAGTGGAATACCAGGACAAAAAATCTGACGCCATCGACGTGGCCTTCCCGGTTGATGACAGCGCCAAGCTGGCTGCCGCCTTTGGCCTTGAGCGCCTTGATAAGCCAGCGGCGGTGGTGATCTGGACCACCACCCCCTGGACCATCCCGGCCAACCAAGCCCTTAACGTCCACCCCGAGCACCAATACGCCCTGATCGATACCGGCGAGCGTATTCTGCTGCTGGCCGCCGAACTGGCTGAAGATTGCCTCAAGCGCTTTGGCCTCGAAGGCACGGTGCTGGCCACCACCGAAGGTGAAAAGCTCGATCACATCGCCTTTCGCCACCCGCTCTATGGCACGGCCGATTTCTACAGCCGCCTGTCACCCATTTTCCTCGCCGACTACGTGGAAATGGACGCCGGTACCGGTATCGTCCACTCTGCCCCTGCCTACGGCGAAGACGACTTTCGCAGCTGCAAAAACCAGGGCATGACCAACGACGATATCCTGAGCCCGGTGCAGGGCGACGGCCTGTACGTTGACGATCTCCCGTTCTTTGGCGGCCTGAAAATCTGGGATGCCAACCCCAAAATCGTCGAGAAGCTCAAAGAATCCGGCAACCTGCTGGACCACAAGCGCATCACCCACAGCTACATGCACTGCTGGCGCCACAAGACCCCAATTATCTACCGCGCCACCGCCCAGTGGTTCATGGGCATGGATATTGAGGGTAGTGACGGCAAGACCCTGCGCGAAACCGCCCTGGCTGCCATCGAAGACACCCAATTTGTGCCGGCCTGGGGCAAACCGCGCCTGCACAACATGATTGCCGGCCGCCCAGACTGGTGTATCTCGCGCCAGCGTAACTGGGGCGTGCCCATTCCGTTCTTCCTGCACAAAGCCAGCGGCGAGCTGCACCCCAACACCCTGGGGCTGATGGAAGACGTGGCCAAGTTGGTAGAAGAGCAGGGCATCGAAGCCTGGTTCCAACTGGACCCCAAAACCCTGCTGGGAGATGAGGCTGACCAGTACGAGAAAATTTCCGACACCCTGGACGTGTGGTTTGACTCCGGCACCACCCACTGGCACGTGCTGCGCGGCTCCCACCCCATGGGTCACCAAACCGGCCCCATTGCCGATTTGTACCTGGAAGGCTCTGACCAGCACCGTGGCTGGTTCCACTCTTCCTTGCTGACCGGCTCTGCCATCGACGGCCACGCGCCTTACAAAGCGCTGCTGACCCACGGTTTTACCGTGGATGCCCAGGGCCGCAAGATGTCTAAATCCCTGGGCAACGTGGTTGCACCCCAGAAGGTGATGGACACCTTGGGCGCCGACATCCTGCGCCTTTGGGTGGCTTCCACCAACTACAGCGCCGAGATGACCGTCTCTGACGAAATCCTCAAGCGCGCCGCCGATGCTTATCGCCGTATCCGCAACACCGGCCGCTTCCTGCTGGCCAACATGAGCGGCTTTAACCCCGAGACCGACTTGGTGGCGCTGGACGATATGGTGGCCCTGGACCGCTGGATGGTCAGCCGCGCCGCTAAGGTGCAAGAAGAGATCACCCAGGCTTACAACGACTACCAGTTCCACTTGGTATATCAAAAGCTGATGCACTTTTGCTCCATTGAGCTGGGCAGCTTCTACCTGGATGTCATCAAAGACCGCCAGTACACCGCCAAGAGCGACTCCAATGCGCGGCGCAGCTGTCAAAGCGCGCTGTACCTCATCTGCGAGGCGCTGGTGCGCTGGATGGCGCCGGTGCTGAGCTTTACCGCCCAGGAGATCTGGGAAGCCATGCCCGGCAAGCGCGGCCAGTACGTGTTTACCGCCGAATGGTTTGACGGCCTGGCCGGTGTGGATGATGTTGCCAAGCTGGGCGACGAGTTCTGGCTTGAGCTGCTGACCGTGCGTGACGAAGTGAACAAAGCCCTGGAGCTGGCCCGTAAAGACGGCCTTATCGGTGGCCCGCTGGATGCCAGTGTCACCCTTTATTGCGCCAACGAGCTTAAAGAGCGCCTGGCCGCCCTGGGTGACGAGCTGCGTTTTGCGCTGCTCACCTCCGGCGCCAAACTGGACACCGGCAGCAACGATAGCGCCTGGCAAAGCACCGAGCTGGCCGGTTTTGCAGTGCTGGTGGAAAAAGCCGAAGGCGAAAAATGCGAGCGCTGCTGGCACTACCGCCTGGATGTGGGCCAAAACCCCGCCCACCCCACCATCTGCCTGCGCTGCGTCAGCAACGTGGACGGTGAAGGTGAGGAGCGTCACTTCGTATGATGTCCAGTGGCCTTCGCTGGCTGTGGTTGACGGTGGTGGTTATCGCCGTTGATCTCGCCACCAAATACGCGGTGCTGGCCAACTTTGCGCTTTATGAGCGCAAAGTCATCACCGGCTTTTTCAATCTGGTGTATGTGCGTAACTACGGCGCCGCCTTCTCGTTTTTGAGCGATGCCGGCGGCTGGCAGCGCTGGTTCTTTACCGGCCTTGCCATTGCCATCTGCGTGGCGCTGCTGGTGTGGATGCGCCGCCTGCCGGCTAAAGACTTCCTGCAGGCAGGCGGCAGCGCGCTTATTATCGGCGGAGCCCTGGGCAACCTTTACGACCGCATGGTGCACGGTTTTGTGGTGGATTTTCTCGACTTCCACCTGGGCCAATGGAGCTGGCCGGCGTTTAACGTAGCGGATTCTGCTATCTGTGTCGGTGCCGTATTGCTGGTACTGGCCTCTTTCAAAAAAGACGACAAGGCAAAATGAGCAACTCCATCACCGCAAGCAGTGAAGTGATCATGCACTTCACCATCAAGCTCAGCGACGGCAGCGCCGCCGACAGCACTAAAATGAGCGGCAAGCCCGCCAAGTTCCGTATGGGTGACGGCAGCCTGACCGAGAATTTCGAGACCTGCCTGTTGGGCCTGACTGCCGGCGAGCAAAAAAGCTTTGTGCTGGAACCCAAAGATGCCTTTGGCGAACCGAACCCGGACAACGTCTACCATGTGGACCGGACCAAGTTTGCCGACGAGGTGCCGGAAGAGGGCGCCGTGATGCTGTTCGAACAGCCCAATGGCGCCGAAATTCCCGGCATCATCCGCGCCGTGGCCGGCGATTCGGTCACCGTCGATTTCAACCACCCCCTGGCAGGGCAGACCCTGACCTTCGAGGTGGAGATCCTGGAGGTTAACCCCTGATGCAAGTGCTCCTCGCCAACCCCCGTGGTTTTTGTGCCGGGGTAGATCGCGCCATCAGTATTGTTGAGCGGGCGCTGGAACTGTTCGGTGCGCCCATCTATGTGCGCCATGAAGTGGTGCACAACAAATACGTGGTGGGGAGCCTTCGCGACCGCGGCGCCGTGTTTGTGGACGAGCTGGTTGAGGTGCCGGATGACGCCATCGTTATCTTTAGTGCCCACGGTGTGTCCCAGGCGGTGCGTGACGAAGCCAAAGGCCGGGGCCTGCGGGTGTTCGATGCCACCTGCCCGCTGGTAACCAAGGTGCATATGGAAGTGGCCCGTGCCTCCAAAAAAGGCATGGAGACCATCCTGATTGGCCACGCCGGCCACCCGGAAGTGGAAGGCACCATGGGCCAGTACCACAGCCCGGATGGGGGGATCTACCTGGTGGAATCCCCCGCCGATGTGGCCACCCTGGCGGTAAAAGATCCCGCCAACCTGTGCTTTGTCACCCAGACCACCTTGTCGGTTGACGACACCTCTGACGTGATTGATGCGCTACGTTCACGCTGGCCTGAAATCGAAGGCCCCCGTAAGGACGATATCTGTTACGCCACCCAAAACCGCCAGGATGCGGTGCGGGCTCTGGCGCATCAGGCCGAGGTGGTGCTGGTGGTGGGTGCCAAGAACTCCTCCAACTCCAATCGCCTGCGTGAACTGGCCGAGAAGGTGGGCGCCCGCGCTTACCTTATCGACACCGCTCAGGATATCGAGCAGTCTTGGCTGGAGAGCGTTAAAGCGGTTGGGGTAACGGCAGGCGCATCAGCGCCGGAGATCTTGGTGCAGCAGGTTATTGAAAAGCTGAAAAGCTGGGGCGGCGCCGATGTGGTGGAAACCCAGGGCCGCGAAGAGAACATCGTCTTTGCGGTGCCAGCCGAATTACGCTGAACTAGGCATTGTAATTTAGCTTTATTGATATGTCGCCTTTATGGCGACATTTTTTTGCCTGGATGTTAAAGCGCTGGTAAATTAGCCGACGCATATAAGAAACATAAACCTTGCTTGCTAGGAGAAAGACAGTGTTTGAGGGAACCTGTCGTCAACGCTCCAAGGGTTTTTCACTGCTGGAAGTGCTGGTTGCACTGGTTGTATTGAGTTTCGGCATTCTTGGTGCCGTGGCCATGCAACTTGCGGCCAAGCGCGGCAGCTTTGGCGCCCTTGAACGCACCCAGGCCATGAACCTGGCTAACGACTATATCGAGCGCGCGCGTAGCAATCCGCTCACCATAGCCGCTTACGCCGGTACCATGGGCTATCAACAGAATATTGCCACCTCTTCCGGCTGCAGCCGGGCATCCACCTGTGACAGCGCCGCCCTGGCCGTTTGGGACAAATACCAATGGCACCGCGAATTGCTGGGGGGCAGCACCACCGAAGGCGGCAACAACCTTCCCCTTTTGCAAAGTGCCGTGGGCTGCGTGGCGGTCGCCAACAACATGATCACCGTGACGCTGTCTTGGCAAGGCACTGAAGCTTCAACCGACGGCGCCATTGATAACACCTGTGGCACGGCCTCTACCCGGCGGCGCCAGGTACAAGTGACGAGTGTGGTGTGGTGATGAAGCAGCGCGGTTTTTCTCTTATCGAATTGATGATTGCCATGACCCTGGGCCTGGTGATGGCGGCGGCCATCTCGGCAGTGTTCGTGGCATCAAAAAGAGGTGTGCGCTCCACCGAACAGGTGGGGGAACTTCAGGAAAACGCCAGTTTTGCTCTGCGCCTTATCAGTGAAGATTTGCGCCAGGCCAATATGCTGGGGCCGATGACCGGCACCCCGCTTATCATCAACACCAACACCGAGCTTAACGGCGTTACGGTGCAAGGCGGCAGTGACTGCCTGGGTGGCGGAGTGAACAATGCCTCTTTGCCTAGGGACACGGCCCCTGCCGGCAGCTTTTTGATGCTCTGGGGCGGTATTGCCGCCAACGGCGTGATGACCTGCCTGGGTAGCACTGCCATCAATGGCACCGATATTCTGCAAGTTAAACGCCTGGCTGGGCCCGTGGCCACCGCTGCTACCTGGCAGACCGGCAAGGTGTATCTGCTGGCCAACAATAACAACGCCCGTTTCTGGCTGGGTAGCACGGCGGCCGATTTTGCGGCGCCGCCCATTACCAACGGCGAGTATTGGCCGTATCTGCACCACGTCTATTACCTGGCTAATGAGGTGCGCGGCACAACCACGGTGCCGGTGCTGAAAAGGCGCTTTCTCAGTGCCAGTGCCAGCGACTGCTCACCGGGCGTGGCGCCTTGCATGGCCGATGAAACCCTGGTTGAAGGGGTAGAGCGTTTTCACATCCTCTACGGCATCGACACCGATGACGATGCCATGCCCAACTTCTACGCCAGCGCCGACAACGTGACCGACGCCGACTGGATAGGTTCTGATGGCCAACGGGTGGTCTCGGCGCGCATTTATGTGCTGGTACGTACCGTGCGCGAGGACAGCAACTACACCTCGGCAGTCAGTTACACCCTTGGCGATCAAGCCGCTTATACCCCGGGCGATCATTTCCGGCGGCTGCTGTTGCAGACCACGGTGACCTTGCCTAACCCTCAATACCTGCAAGTCGGTCTTTAGAGGTGCCTATGCGAAACCAGCAATCCGGTTTGGTACTTTTTGTGGCGCTGATCTTCTTGTTGATCATCACCATTCTCGGGGTGGCGCTGCTGTCTAACAGCGCCATGGATGCCAAGATGGCCGGGGCTGTCAGTGACAGAACCGACGCCCTGCAGGCCGGCAACGGGGTGTTGGGGGATGTAATGAAAAATGCCAATACCTCCAGAGCGTTTTTGCAAGACTTAACGGCCTACCCGCACCAGGTCGATACCAGCTTGACTGACAGCAGCGGCAATGCTCGCCAGGCCACGGTCGAGTTCAAACAAGAGTCCAGCTGCCCTCGCAGCCGAAACGGTAGCAGCTCCGATGTCTTTATCTGCCGCCACTTTACCGACTCGGCCGACATTACCTTTGGGCGCCACCAGTTGGGTCAGCTCGAAGTGGTAAACGGTGTTTCGCAGCCTCTTATCTCTCCCACAGGAAGCTAAAAAATGAAAAAAACATCCTTGCTTGCTGCTTTCCTGTTAACCCTGCTGGCCGCGCCCAAGGCGCCGGCAGAAGATATCGACCTTTACGTGCTGCGTAACGGCGGCCAGAGTAATTACCGGCCGCAGCTGTTGGTCATCTTCGATAACTCCGGCTCCATGGCCACCCAACTGGAAAGCGCTTTCGATACGTACGACCCGGATACCCATTACGATCCGGTAGACTCGGCGCACCAATACCAAGATGACATCATCTATTACCTGCCCAACGGGGAGGTAAGCGATAACCTTGAAGCGCCGGATTTGGCTGACTTTGACGGTAAAAAACGCCGATTTAATAAAATAGAGAACGGCTGCGCCGCCAGTTTGGCGCCGCTCGCCAAAGAGGGGCGGTATTCTGGGGTGGTCAAGTACATCAAGTACCAGGGCCAATCCGGCCAATGGCTGCCGCTGCCGGACAACTCCGGTCTCGGTAATAAGCCGGTGGTGGACTGTCTTGATGACTTCATGAATAACGATGACACCAATGCCGACGGCTATTCCGACGGCTGGCCCCGATATAACCCCAGCAAAAATGGCAATCCCTACACCAGCAATTACTGGCTCTATGGCAACAACGTGTATGCCGGTGACAGCGATTTTTGGAACTTCTACCGTAACCGCAACGGCTTTACCCTCTTTACTGCCAACTACCTGCGCTATCTGGCACAAATTGAGGCGGGTTGGTTAAGCGGGCCCAAGTCGCGGCTGGAAGTGGCCAAAGAGGCGGTTAAAGACATTATTGCCACTGCCCCTGGCGTGAACTTTGGCTTGGTGGTGTTTAACCGCAATACCAGCTCAGATACCTCCGGTGGCCGGGTAGTTCAGGCGCTGAAGCCGCGCACCGACATGAGCGATTTTGACGCCATCGTCGAAGGTCTTGGCGCCGACACCAACACCCCCCTTTGCGAAACCACTTACGAGGTGATGCGCTACTTAAGTGGCCAAAGCGTTTACTACGGATACGATGGTGGCACTATGACGCCAAGGCGTGATACCAGTGCCGAAAATGGCCACGGGGTTTATGCCTCACCCTTCGGTAGCTGCCAGGAAAAGATTTATGTGGTGATGATAACCGATGGTGAGCCCACCTCGGATTCTGATGCCAACTATGCGGTTAGCCACCTTGAGAACATCGGCAGCTCTTATACGGCAAACCGTACTACCACTTGGTTGCCGGCCCTGGCTGGCTGGATGCATGACAACGATCTCAACAGCTCCCTTGCCGGTAAGCAGAGCGTCGATTTCTATACCATCGGTTTTGCCCTGGATGACGGTGACGATGCCGAGCCTATCTTGACCGAAGCGGCGGCCAGAGGCGGCGGCAAGTATTTCTCTGCCAAAAAAGCCTCTGAGCTTAGCGGCGCCTTGCAAAAGGTGGTGGCAGAAGTGTCGACCAAATCGGCCGCTTTTACCTCACCTTCTATTGCGGCCAACAACTTTGACCGTACCCGTTCCCTCGACTCGGTGTATTACGCCATGTTCCTGCCGTCGGCGGGCCCTCATTGGCTGGGTAACATCAAGAAGTTGCATGTGACCAACGATGACGACATCGAGGACGTGAACGGTCTGTCGGCTATCACCGCATCGGGTGATATTGACGAAAACGCCACAACTTATTGGAGCTCCGATAAGGACGGTAATAAAACCGAATCTGGCGGTATCAACGAGCAATTGGTTGCCCAAGCCGCAAATGGAGGCCGCCACTTGCTGACCAATGGCAGTAGCGGCCTGGTGGCCTTGACCAAGAGCAACCTGCAAAACATTGCCGGCGGCGAAAGTGCGCTGGCGGCGGTGATGGATACCAGTGCCGATAACATTCAGAGCACCCTCGACTGGCTTTACGGCTATGACGTAGACGATGACAACGGCAATGGCAGTACCACCGATATCCGCAATGTGATCCTGGGTGACCCACTACACTCCAAGCCACTGGCCATTAACTATGGCGGTGCCAACAACACCAGCGATGTTCGCCTGCTGGTGGGTACCAACCAAGGGGCGGTTCACATGTTCAAGGATGAAGGCAATACCGCCAGTGAAAGCTGGGCCTTCTTCCCTTATCAAGAACTCTCCAAAGCTTATCCGCTGCGCGTAAACAGCGAAGACACCGGCAAGATTTACTCTATGGACGGCTCACCTTCTGCCTATGTCTATGACAAAGATGATGACGGCGTCATAGAGCCGGCTGATGGCGATAAGGTTTGGGCCTATATCGGCCAGCGCCGTGGCGGTAATGCTTACTATGGATTGGATATCAGCACCCCTGACAGCCCCTCGCTGCTGTGGCGTATTGATAACCAGACCCCGGGTTTTGGTGAGTTGGGTGACACCTGGTCGACCCCGGTTATTACCAAAATCCCCGGGCATACTGGCCCGGTGGTCATAGTAGGCGCAGGTTACGATTCGGTGAGCGACAGCGGTGACCCAACCACCGCTACCAAGGGTCGAGGCATCTACATTATTGATGCCCAAACCGGCTCACTGGTGTGGAGCGCAACCCCGGCCGATACCAGTGGCACTAACCTGCACGTGGCATTCCCGGCCTCCATTCCTAACAAAATTGCTACCCTCGACAGCGATGGCGACGGTCTGGTTGACCGCCTCTACGCCAGCGACGTAGCCGGTAATGTCTGGCGAGTGGATATGCCTTCGGCGTCGCCCTTTAGTACCAGTAAACCCTGGACGGTATACAAGTTTGCCAGCCTGGGGGGCAGCGGCAGCACCGATAGGCGCCTTTACCAGGCGCCCACCATAGTGCAAACCCAATACACCCAGACGGTGACCACCAGTTACACCGATGCCGTAGGCCAAGAGCAGCAAGTAGTGACAACCCAGGTGCTGCCTTACGATGCGGTGGTTATCGGTTCGGGTAAAAGGCCCGACCCTATGGGTACTGATGTAACAGACGAGCTATTTGCGCTTCGTGATACCAATATCGTGACCCGCTCGGTAACGACCAGTAACACCCCGACGGCGCTGACCATCAGTAATCTCTATGACATGTCCAGCCAGCCCTTTAGCAACAACTTGAGTGACACCGAGTTGCAGACCCAAGAACTGGCCCTGGGCAATGCTAACGGTTGGTATTTGACCTTGAGCCATACCGGTGAGAAGTCACTGTCGACCCCGATCGTGGTTAACGGCGTGGCCTACTTTACTACCTACACGCCGCCTGCGTCGGTGACAGACAGTTCCGAGAGCTGTCTTGCCGAAGGTATGGGCCGCTTGTATGCGCTGGATCTGCACCACGCCTTTAACGCCTACAACTGGGGCGTGGTGGAGATACCAGGCAAGCTGCCCGATACCCCGGTTATCCACGCCGGTGAAAATGCCAACGGCGACAGTGTTATCCGCATCTTCGGTATCGGACGGGTAGACACCGGCGACGGTACTGGCGAAACCAAACCGACCCTGCCGGTTAACATGTCCATGGACGCCGACCGGATCTATTACTACGTGGGTGAGAAGTGATGAGCAGCAGGGCAAAAGGCTTCACCCTGATGGAATTGATGATAGCGGTGGTGGTGGTGGGGATCATCTCGGCCATCGCTTATCCCAGTTATATCAATTACCTGGCCAAGTCGCGCCGCGCCGAGGCTCAGACCGAGCTGATGCGCCTGGCCAGCTTGGAAGAGCAGTACCGCATTGATCACCGCACCTATGTCAGCGATCTCACCAAGCTCGGCGCCAGTGGCAGTACCTATACGGTGGCCAAAGGGGCCTTTACCATCTCTGCCAATGGTGCCACCGATAGCCTGACCCTGACCGCGACGGCCTCTTCTGACCAATCCGGGAAAGATCCTGATTGCGCCGTGATGACCGTCGATGAAACCGGCAAGAAAGCGGCGAAGAACAGCAGCAATGGAGGTTCAAATGGGTGTTGGTAAATGGGCGTTGTTGCTGGTGGCGGGTTTGGCAGGTTCTGCCCGGGCTGAAGAAAACGTCGAGTACAAATGTTTTGTCGAGCTAAATGGCAAAACCCCTTTTGTGGCTCACTTTGTACTCAGCAAAACCAAGGCCAAGTCCTTGGCCTTTTCGTTGCCTTACACCAAGCTTCATATGGCTGGCTCACCCATGGTGAGCAAAGTGCACGAATGCGTTGAAGCCAGCCAAAGCTTTTCTTCCAATGCGGCACGCAAGCAGGAAAAAGAGCAGGTCTTTTAAGTGCAGGAGATGGGGTTGCCGTTGAGGTCGTCGCGTTTACCGTTGTGGTCGTCGTCCTCGGCAACCCGGCTGCGCCCGGTCTTGGTTACGATAACCCCGTTGTAAAGGCCGCTGTCGTCCCCTTCGCAAATACGGATGGTGCCGGCGTTGGTCGTCAGCATGCCATCGGCCCCGAAGCGGATGCTGGTTTGGGCATACACCCGCTGGTAGCTCACCGCTTCCAGTGTCAGCAATACCTCTTCATCATTCCCTTTACTGCCATTGCCGTCACTGTCGACAAAGGCACTCAGCTCACCACTCCAATTGTTGGAACAGGCGCCATTGACCAACGGGCAAACAATGACCGGCATCTGGTAGTTAAGGGCGTGATGGCGGGCCGTGACCAGCATCGATTGCAGTTGGCTGGCGTCGGAACCCAGTTGGTTGTCCCTGAAAAAGCGGCTGAGTGACGGGTAACTGATGGTGACCAGAATACCGGCTACCACCAGCGTTACCATCAGCTCGACAAGCGTGAATCCTCTTTCCCTCATGAAGTGCCTCTGATTATCTGTATTGGCAGCTTCATGTTAACAAAAGGTGGCCCTCACGCGCCTAGTTTTTCCAACAGCTGGCGGGCAGACGATTGTCGCTTTGGTCGACGGTCAGGGTGGTGCAGTTGGTGTCAGCTTGCTGGCTGCCCGTGGCCACCGCCTGCAAGGTATAGGTGGAAACCCCCACATTGGATACGGTAACGGTGTAGTGCTTGCTGGTTAGGCCGCCTAATTGCGCCAGGGTAGCAAAGGCGTTGTTTTTCACCCGATAGCTCTCCTGAGACAACTGCAATTTGAGTAATTCGCCTTCGATATCGGTGCGGTTGGCTTCAAGAACATAACGCTGATAACTGGGGTAGGCGATACCTGCCAAGATGGCCAAAATCGCGATGACGATCATCAATTCCAACAATGTCACACCCAGCATTCTCTTCATCAGTTGTCCCTTAAAGGCTCGACTATACTCTGTGAAAAAACTATAGGTCACAACCGGGAGACGAGCGGTGAAACACGCTGACAGACAACCGGGATTTACCTTGCTTGAATTGCTTATCACCATTGTGTTGCTAGGGATCCTGGCCAGTATTGCCGTGCCTTCCTTTAAGTCCGTTATTAAACAGAGGCAACTGGCACAGGCGGCCGAAACCTTGAGAACACAATTGCTGCTGGGTAAAAGTGAGGCGATCCGGCTTAATAAAGATCTGCGCTTTTTCCTGTCGGCACATTCCACCTCCGCCGATGCCCCTTGGTGTGCCGGGGTAACCAGTGCCAGCATCACCGATGGCGATGATTGTGACTGCGCTTTTTTTCTCGGCAATGCGGTCAGCTCTGGCCAATGCACATTGGACGGCAGCACGGCACGGGCTGTGCTGCCGCCAGATCTCAAAGGCGTAAAAGTCTACGCCAGCCCTTCGGATAACCTCTTTGTGCTCAACGCCCGCAATCGCGGCGCGGAAGCGGGCAACATTTGTGTCGTCGAGGATGACGACGCCAGCCAGGGCCGCTGCATCACTATCTCTTCCTTCGGCAAGATTGCCATCGTCGACAACATCGGGAGCTGCTCCTCATGCCCCTGACTTCAAGAATGCGGCAAACCGGTATGACGCTGGTCGAGTTGATGGTTGCCATGTCCATGGGACTGGTGGTCATCTTGGCGGCGACAACCCTTTTCTCGGCTACCGTGGGAGCCAGTTCCATCTCGGCGCGGATGACGGTACTGCGTAGCGATCTGAACATCGTCGCCAACATGATCACCTCTGATCTGCGCCGTGCTGGCTATACCGCCAATGCCACTGATACCTTTGGGAAAGTAGCCTGCACCAGCGACTACGAAACCAACTGTCCCTTTGCCTTTAAAGCCAGCCGAGACATCACCAGCAGCTGCGTGGTGGCGCGGATGGACAGCAATGACAACGGCACCTTGGACGTCAACAAAGACGAGGTAAGGGGCTATCTATTTAACAATCAGATGGTGCACTTTGTCACCAGTTGGAACGGTGCGCCGGGGTGCAGCGCCGTCAATACCAAAGAGGCCATGGCCCTGCCTGACGACCTCACGGTTAATGCGCTCACCTTCACTTATCAGTCCGGCGCCACTGGTACCGGTATCCGCTCGGTGCTGGTCTCCATTAGTGGCTACAACGGCAGAACCCCAGAGCTGAAGATGACCATCAGCCAGGAAGTGAGGCTGCGCAATGACGACATCTAATTCTCGCGGCTTTGTGACCTTAACCATCACCCTCATCATCATGGTGATGGCGGTTGGGGTTGCGGTGTTTACCGCCCGCAACAAGGTGACCGAGAACCGTATTCTGCTTAACGAAATTCGCCATGAGCAGGCCTTTGAAGCGGCTGAAAGTGGCCTGGAATACGCTCTTGCCAGGCTACGCAAAGACGCAACAGTTGGGGCGCTTGGTTTTACCCTGACCAACGCCAACGTTTCGGGCGCGCAGACGACCTTCTCGGTAACCTCGGTGGAAGATTCGGTCGCGTTCACCAGCACTTCGGGGGAAAGCGTGATTTACCCCATCGCCCGCCTTACGGCTAGCGGCAACTCTCAGGACAATTCCACCACCGAGACCCATCTTGAGACGGTGGTCGTCACCCCCATCGTCACCGTAGGGCCAACGTCGCCGCTGACAGTGGGGGGCAACATGACGGTTGGCGGCTCTTTTAGCGTGGCTGCCAACCCCAATGGCAGCGGCCGTGGCGTGCCGGTGTCCATTTGGATGAAAGAACCGGTGGATTTAAGCGGCAGCGTTAAAACCTGTGGCCAGCAGGAGTGGAATGGCGGGGATTGCACCTCGGCCATCTATTCCTCCAAGAATAATCCCGGTATCGATATCGTCGATAACGACCCCAGCTTCCCCAGCGATTTGTTTGCCTACGTGTTCGGTTACAGCAGCTCTAATTGGCAGGATGTGAAAAGCGATGCTTCTTACCTCCTGACCAGTTGCAGCAGCCTAACCGGCAGCGAAACAGGGCTTATCGTGGTCGAGGGCGATTGCGATCTTAAAGTGAATATCGGTTCGCAAACCAACCCTGCGCTGATCCTAGTGGTGGACGGCGATTTGACACTCAACGCCAACAAAAATTACTACGGGGTGATTTTCAGCTTTCATACCGACCCCAGCGTCAGCACTAGCTTGAAGGCCAACGGCACCGCTGAAATGAACGGTGCTTTGCTCGCCAACCACGACGTAGACATTTCCTCAGGTACCTTTGGTGTCCGTTTTGACGAACTGGCACTGGGCAATATTAAAACCGGCAGTGCCTTCCAACGGGTTTGGCGCCTGCCCGGCAGCTGGAGAGACTGGCAATGAACGGGCGTAATCGCGGTTTTGGGCTTATAGAAGTGATGGTGGCCATTGCGGTCATTGGTATCGGCGTCACCGGCCTGGTGGTATTGCAAAAGACCTTCTTGCGCAGCAGCAGTGAAAACATGAATCGCAGTGTGGCCATGGAGCTGGCCAAGTCGAAATTGGAAGACTTCCGGCGTTTTGACGATGTGGTGTCGGGTACCGCCAACTATGTGGATATTGTCAGTGGCAATGACACGGTGGCGGTTGGCGGACAAAACTACAGTCGCACTTGGGGCATTACCGATCTTTACTACGATAAGAGCACCAACAGCTGGTCTACTGTGATGCCCAATGGCGCCGTGTCATCCGACCAAAAACTGGTAGCCATAAACGTCAGTTGGAGCAATGTCGATGGCACTGAATCGGTAGCCCTCAATTCATCCCTATCTGCCAGCTCTACCGCAGAGAAAAAGCAATCGCTGGACCCAACCCCCAGCTCGGCCGGCCCTCAGGTTACTTACACACCTGGGCAAGCACCCGATGTTATCGCCCTGAACCTTAATACCGCTGGCCAGGGCAACAAGCGAGAAACCAGCAAACCCTTGCCGGAGGTCATCAAGCAGGGCAACAGCACTCTGGTCAAGTTCGATACCGTGACTTACAAACCGAACAGCACCACGCTGATACGAGAAGACTTTGCCACTATTAACTGCGAGTGTTCATTGCTGGGCAGCACGGCCCTGGCCTACACGCCGTTTCGCTCCAAACCTGACCTCAACAGCGACGGCAGTGTCAACGAACACCAAGTGATAGTGGAAGACGGTACGCTGCTGAGCAAAAGCTCTGGCACACCCTCTACCAACAACGCATCCAGTTATTGCACCGTGTGCTGCGCCAACCACTTCGATGCTGCCAGTGGCAGCTATCCAGGCTTTGATCCAGACCGGACTCCCCCCCATTCCCATTACCGCTTTAACACCACCAGCTATAACACCTTCAACGCTTCGACCTTCAGTGGCTCAGATTTTGCCTTGGCAACCAGTGGTAAATACCTGGAAGCCTGCCGTTTGCTGCGGGTGGATGGCCTTTACCGCGTTACCCAGGACTGGCGTCTGATTGACTTGGTAATGATGCGTAAAGATTGGTTGGAAAGTGCCGCCAATCAAACGTCTTACCAGACCTATGTGCTCGCCAAGGTTAAGGATTTTATTACCGGTAGCAGTACTGCTGACAGAAATAGCCTGCGAGACACGGTTTCGCCCGATGGGCTTCTTATCAGTGGCTCCGGGGTAACGCAACTGATGGCCAGGGGGATTTATGTGGATTACCTGGACGCGCAAGATATCTCTTACCTGAGCTCAATAATCAATGGTAGCGACAGCGACTGGCCGTCACTGGTGCCATTTTACGACGTGAACCTGACATTGCTGGCGGATTGGAAGATACCCTCCGGCAGCGGATTGTCGGTTACCAATGAAAGCATTCAGTCGGTGGATTCCGACCCTGGCTCCGATTACTACGGCACCTATAGCCGCGGTGCTCTGACTGTTGCCAACAGCTCCAACGGCAGCGTTGCGGTGAGGGCCAGGAAGGGTAACACTGGCATTACCGGCTCTTTGCCGACCGATGTAACTGATGCCACTCAATATCTTGAAGACAGTCTGGTAGTCTCGCTATCCGGCGCTTCCAGCGCCGTCAAAGGCAGTTTGGTGTGCAGAGTGATGAAAAGCAGCGGTAACGCCACCACTGATTGCGACAACAGCATTCCCGAGGCCGCCACCATTGTGGCAACCAACAGTGCTACTGGCGCGGCGGATCCGGACATTCAATGTTCGGTGGTGAGCGCTGGCGGCAACAACGCCAAGCCTGCATACAGCTGCACCGGTTTTAGTAGCAGTTGGGTGGGCCAGCTTAACTTCAGCTACACCGGCTTTACCTTCAAACCGACCAGCGTGCCTTTAAACATCGCTACCCAGGCCGATGCCAATGGCATTGTGGCCGGTGGAACCGTTACCATGTGTTCGGCGCAGGTGGTTGCCAATAACAAGTGCAACTGATGTTGTTGCTATGCCTGCAGAGCCGTTATGCTGACTAAAAGCGATTTAGGTATCGGGTATATCGATGAAAAAAATTGAAGCCATTATCAAGCCTTTCAAACTGGACGATGTTCGCGAGGCGCTGGCGGAAGTGGGCGTCAATGGCATGACGGTTTGTGAAGTAAAGGGTTTTGGCCGCCAGAAAGGGCATACCGAGCTTTATCGTGGCGCCGAGTACATGGTGGACTTTCTGCCGAAAGTGAAAGTGGAGCTTATTGTGCAAGACGATGAGCTTGAGCGCTGCATTGATGCCATCATGCAGACGGCGCAGACCGGCAAGATCGGTGACGGTAAGATCTTCGTGACTGATGTAGTTCGGGTTATCCGGATCCGAACCGGCGAAGAGAACGAAGAAGCGATATAAAAAAAGCGGCCATCAGGCTAATGCCAGTCAGTTAAGCTGACTGGCATTTTTTCTTTCTCGCTGGATACTTGCTGTATTTTGGCCGGATGCAGCGTGGATATGACCGGTCT